>UQCM01000044.1 GCA_900539525.1 uncultured Blautia sp. | reverse complement strand
CAAAAGGAAAGCCTCGCAGAGGCGATTTTGCGAATGGACTCTGAATAGTTACAATATGATCCTACCGGATATTTTCCAGAACCTTCAGCAGATAGTTCCACATACGTTCCGTAGAGGAAATGGAAAGTGTCTCCTCCGTGGTATGGATATCCGACATGTCCGGTCCAAAGGATACACAGTCCAGTCCCGGTATCTTTTCATAGAAAATACCGCACTCCAGGCCTGCGTGAATCGCTTTCACCTCCGGTTTTTCCCCGAATAACTCCTCATAAGTATCCTCCATGAGTACACGAAGCTTCGAGTCCTCTTTGTACTCCCAGGCCGGATAGGCACCTTCCGGTGTGAAGGTTCCTCCCAGAAATTCTGTCAGATACTGTACCTTCGCTGCCAGCGCCTCCTTTGCACTTCCCACAGAGCTGCGGATGCTTGCCACCACTTTACACACATCCTTCGTAAGACACAGGATGCCCGGATTCATGGAGGTCTCCACCAGATTCCCGATCCTGCCGCTCATCTTCTGGACACCGTAAGGAATCTGTACCAGGAAAAAGAAAATCTTCTGCTGGGCGAACGGTGTCAGCACCTGCTCTGCCGATTCGCCTTTCACTTCCACCTTCACGGAAATCCCCTCATCCGTTCCACAGTACTCTTTCCTGATATTTTCCTGAAAAACAGAGGCTGCCCCTTCAATCTCTTCTTTCGCATCGGCACCTGCAAGAAATTCTGCACAGGCAGATCTCGGGATCGCATTATCCTTCTGACCTCCGGCCAGCTCTGTCAGGTAGAACTCCGTCCCCCGGGACAGTTCAAACAGAAACTGCCCCATCAGCTTGATGGCATTGGCACGGTTCTTATCGATTTCCGCACCGGAATGGCCGCCTGTGAGTCCATCGATCACCACCCGGTACTTCATACCCTCCGCATCCAGATGCTCCACCGGAATCTCACTGGTCGTGGATAATCCGCCAGCACAGCTGATCCAGAGCTTTCCCTCTTCCTCAGAGTCTATATTGATCATACAGGTCCCCTTAAGTCCGGAGGTATCGAGAGCTGTCGCTCCCAGAAGTCCCACCTCCTCATCTGACGTAATGACGACCTCCAAAGCCGGATGTTTTAAGGAATCATCCTCCAGAATGGCCAGTGCGTATGCCACCGCAATTCCATCATCGCCTCCGAGCGTCGTCCCTTCCGCACAGATGCGGTCGCCCCTGATCATAAGCTTCAGACCGTCCTTCGTAAAGTCATGTTCCGAACCCGGTACCTTTTCACACACCATATCACTGTGCCCCTGCAGGATAACCACCGGGGCATTCTCATATCCGGCAGATGCCGGCTTTCTGATCACCACATTGTTACTCTCATCTCTGGTGCAGGAAAGATTCCTCTCCTTTGCAAAGTCCACCAGATAGTCACTGATCTGCTGTGTGTTATGGGATCCGTGAGGAATTTTACAGATTTCCTCAAAATAGTAAAAAACCCGTTCCGGTTTCAAACCGCTTAATACTGCCATACGTTACCTCCGACTGCCGAACTCACCTATATAACTGAGCTTTCCTTTATAACTGAACTTTCTTTATGCCTGAACTTTCTTTTATGCTTCTGCAATACACTCGATTTCAACCAGACCGCCCAGAGGCAGCTTTGCAACCTGCACACAGGAACGTGCCGGGAATGCACCGTCAAAATAGGATCTGTATACCTCATTTACCACTGCAAAATCATTGATATCTGCAAGAAAAATGGATGTCTTTAAGACCTTGCTGTAATCACTTCCTGCTTCCTTTAAAACAGCGCCCAGATTTTTCAGGGACTGGTGAGCCTGAGCCTCCACGCCCTCTGCCAGCTTTCCGTCTGCCGGGTTCAGTCCCAGCTGTCCGGAGCAGTAGATCACTCCTCCTGCCTTCACTGCCTGTACATAAGGTCCTACCGCCTTTGGCGCATTGTCTGTATGAATGTTCTCTCTTGCCATGATCCGATACCTCTCTTTCTGTTATTGTTACTGTTATCGTTACTGTTCCCTGTATGACCGGTACGCTGTTACTCGTTCCAGCCTTTACACACGTCGATCCACTGCAGGCTTCCGGAATACTTTTCAAGCTCCTCCAGCGTCATGGGGATCGCACTGTTGCTGCTGCCCGCCGCCGGATAGACCACCTCAAAGCGTCTTAAAGACTCATCCAGATAAATCTCTGCCCCCTGCTTTACTGCAAAGGGGCAGACACCGCCTACCGCATGTCCGATCTTCTCTGTCACCTCATCCTTTGTGAGCATCTTTGCTTTCGTGTGAAACTGTGCCTTATACTTTGGATTGTCGATCCGGGCATCACCTGCCGCCACGATCAGGATGGGGGTATCTCCCACCAGAAAGGACAGCGTCTTTGCGATCCGGGCCGGTTCGCAGCCCACCGCCTCCGCTGCCAGCTCCACCGTAGCACTGGAAACATCAAATTCCATGATCTTATCTTCTATGCCGTATTGTTTAAAATATTCTCTTACGCGTTCAATCGACATTTCTTTTTTCCTCTCTTCACGCTGAAATCCTCCTGTTGCCGGGGCAGAATAACCTTCCCCGTACCAGCGGACTGTCTTCTATAATTTAACCACTTTTACCGCAAATGTCAATATATCGCTATACCAGTGCACTTACGTAACTACTCCGAGGTTACTGTTCACTCCGTGACCAGTAAAAAATGTAACATAGACGTGCCAAAAAAAACGTGTTATACTAAGCAAAAAAGAAAAATGAAAGGAGCTACGAACACATGGACAAACATTTTATACCTCAGAAAAGAATGGTCGGTAAGGGACTGTATTATCTTTTTATCGCTGAAGTGTGCAGTTTTCTTTCTGTTCTTCCTGTGGCAGGTCCTGCGATTGCAGTTGCGTCATCTATGATTGCCATCTACGCTCTGTACATAATGTCAAAAGCAGATATCGACTACCGTTTTACCTTTCTGCTTACGATCGGCAACATGCTGCTGTCCTTATCCTACAGCTATGTGATGATGTCCGGACTCTCACAGACTGCTGCAACCCTTCTGCAATGTGCCATTTATGCCGTACGTCTTGTGATGGTTTATTTCATCTGTACCCGCACGACAAAGTACTTCAAAAACATGGATGCAGTACTGGTTGAACGCACCTCCATGGTCTGGAAGATTTTCCTTTTCAGCAATCTTCTGGAAATCGCCCGGGCACTTCTGGCAACTGCCCCTGCGACACTCTTTACCTCTGAGCTGATGGATCTGATTTCCATCTGTGTATCGATTTTTGCCAGTGTAATGTTTCTTATGTTCCTCTGGAAAAGTCAACGCATTTTACAAAAATAAGAAAACTGTTCAGAGTCCATTCGCAAAATCGCCTCTGCGAGGCTCTGAACTGTTACAAAATAAGCATAGCAGGAGATTATTATGAAATATGTGACATTAGGTAAAACGGGACTTAAGGTTTCCCGAATGGGACTGGGTGGAATCCCGATCCAGAAAAGCAGCGCAGCCGAAGTGCGGACACTGCTTGAAACACTCTCTAGTGAAGGTGTCAACTACATCGATACTGCGAGAGGCTACACGGTCAGCGAGGCCTTTCTCGGCGAAGCGCTGGATGGCATGCGTGACCGGTTCATCCTTGCCACCAAGAGCATGGCACGGACAAAGGAGGCAATGGCCGCCGATATTTTGACCAGTCTGACCAATCTTCGCACAGACTACATTGATCTGTACCAGGTACACAATCCCGGTATGGAGGATCTTGACAGGGTCATCTCTGAGGATGGTGCACTGTCTGCACTTCTGGAGGCAAAAAAGGACGGCAGGATCCGGCATATCGGCCTGACCGCACACTCAGTGGAGGTTTTTGAGCGGGCACTGTCTCTGGACTGGGTGGAAACCATTATGTTTCCTTACAATATCGTCGAATCCCAGGGAGAAGAGCTGATCCGTCAATGTACTGAGAAAAATATAGGCTTTATCGCCATGAAGCCTCTGGCAGGCGGCGCGATCGAGGACGTTTCTCTCGCTCTTCGCTATATCTGCTCCAACCCGGATGTAACCATCGTTATCCCGGGTATGTACAGCACGGAAGAGGCTGCACAGAATCTGAAGGCAGTGGCAGATGAAACGCCTCTCACACAGGACGAGATTTCCCGTCTCGCCGTGATCCGCGATACACTGGGAACGAATTTCTGCCGCCGCTGCGGCTACTGTGCCCCCTGCACTGTGGGGATCAATATCCCGGGAGTCTTCCTCTTTGCCGGATATCTTCAGCGGTATGACCTTGGTGAATGGGGATACGGGCGCTACAACGCCCTGCCGGTGAAGGCGGATGCCTGCGTAGAATGTGGTGCGTGCGAGGACAGATGTCCTTATCATCTTCCCATCCGTGAAATGCTGAAAAAATGTGTAAAGGATTTCTCGGATTTTGCAACCGCAAATTAAATACATCCTGTCAAACTTGCCGCAAGGCCGGATCCATAGATCTGAACAGTTACAAAAGCTCTGTATGGTTCTCAGAAACTGTCTGAAGACCATACAGAGCTTTTTTATGCCTTCGGATTTATGCAAGCATGTATTTTATGTCTATTTGCCCCCTGGCTCATATCATGAAACTCTCCGGGAAGCTTTTCATAACACCGGACATCACACAGTAGCCTGCAGCGCCCTGTTCCATTACCAGCGGGATATTTTCCTCTGTAATCCCTCCGATCGCATATACCGGAACAGAAACCGACCGGCACACTTCTTTCAGAAATTCCAGCCCTCTGGCCGGAACGCCCTTTTTACAGTCTGTCAGAAAAATATGTCCCGCTGTGAGATAGTCCGCCCCCAGTCTCACAGCCTCTTCCGCCTCCCGGACCGAATGAACAGAAGCACCGATCTTCTCAAAGTCTGCATGCAGATCCCTGCCTGTCTTCTGCCGAAAGTCTCCATCACCGGACATTCCTGCTTCCATGCGAAGCTTCCACATGGGCAGATGGATATTCGGACAGCCCAGGCGCTTTGCCGCCTCTGTCTGCGTATGAAGGATACACGTCGTTTTATATCTCTGGCAGATGTCCAGTACCTGTTCTGCCAGCGCCTGATATTCCTCCCCCGTCAGATCTTTCTCCCTCAGGATAATTCCTTTGGGGTGACAGGAGGCCAGCCAGTCGATCTGTGTAAGAAACGGTTGTTTGCAAAGCCTGCGGTTCGTCACCGCCAGCATATTCTTAAACGTATACATAGTCATTCATCACCGGCTGCATCCCGTGCTCCCGGAGGGCCTCGTAGATCTCATCCACGCTGCGGCTGTCATCGATTTCAAACTGTTCGTCTCCCTTGTCCTCTACCTCATCCACGTGACTTCCCACACCGGTGCTGACGCCTGCAGAGATCTTCGTTGCCGCAATCGTCACGATATGATCCCGGAAACGGGCACTTTCTCTGGTGGAAATCGTGATACTGGCAAACGGCATAAAAAGCCTGTACGCCGTGATGACCTGCAGAAGCTGCGGCTCGTGGACATCCTTTGGATTGATCTTGTCATTATTGATGATCGGACGCAGCCTTGGACAGGAAAATGCGATCTCGGCCTGTGGATATTTTCTCTGCAGCAGCCATGCGTGCATACCGGTGGCAAAGGCATCCTTCCGGAAATCCGAAAGTCCCAGAAGCGCACCAAAGCCCACGCCGCGCATACCGCCCTTCAATGCACGCTCCTGTGCATTGACACGGTAGGGAAAGACTCTCTTATGTCCTGCCAGATGAAGGGTCTCGTATTTGTCAGAATCATAGGTTTCCTGAAAAACCGTCACATAATCCGCACCGCATTCATGCAGATAGGCATACTCATCACTGTTCATCGGATAGACCTCGAGGCCGATCAGCTTAAAGTACTTCCGGGCGATCTTACAAGCCTCTCCCAGATAGTTTACATCTGATTTTGCACGGCTCTCTCCTACCAGGATCAGGATCTCCTCCAGACCGGTAGCTGCGATCGCCGCCATCTCCTTCTCGATCTCCTCATACGTCAGCTTCGCCCTGCGGATCCTGTTATGACAATTAAATCCACAGTAAATGCAGTAATTTTCACAATAATTTGAAATATAGATCGGTGTGAACATATACACGGAGTTTCCAAAATGCTTCCTGGTCTCAGCCTGTGCCATCTGTGCCATCTCTTCCAGAAACGGCGCCGCTGCCGGTGAGAGCAGTGCCGCAAAATCCTCCGGCGTGCGGATATCATGCTGAAGGGCAAGGCGGACATCCTCCTGCGTATATTTCCCGTAGTCATACTGTTCCATGGCCGAGATGACCTGATCCATCACATCAGACTCCAGCACCTCCATGCCTTCCATGTACTCCATATGGTTTGTCCGGTTTTTCTGCTCCGGAAATACCACACCATTTGTCTCTGTTGTTCCCATAGCGGCCTCCTACTCTGCCAGAAATCCGGTCAGCGGCGAGGATGCACTTGCCCTGCCGTTTAAGACTCTTCCAAGTCCCGCCAGATAAGCACTCCGTCCTGCCTCGATTGCCTTTTTGAAGGCTTCTGCCATGGCCGGGATGTTTCCTGCTGTGGCGATGGCGGTGTTTGCCATAACGGCTGCCGCTCCCATTTCCATAGCTTCACATGCTTGAGACGGCCGTCCGATACCGGCGTCTACGATGACCGGTGCGTCGATCTCCTCCACCAGAATCCTGATAAATTCCTTTGTTGCCAGCCCCTTGTTTGTTCCGATGGGTGCTCCCAGCGGCATGACACAGGCTGCACCGGCGTTTATCAGATCTCGCGCCACATTCAGGTCCGGATACATATAAGGCATGACTACAAAGCCTTCCTTCGCCAGGATCTCTGTGGCTTTGATGGTTTCCTGGTTGTCCGGCAGAAGATATTTACTGTCCCGGATCACCTCCACCTTCACAAAATCACCGCATCCAAGCTCTCTGGCAAGTCTCGCGATACGGACAGCCTCCTCTGCATTTCTTGCACCGGAGGTGTTTGGAAGGAGCGTAACTCCGGCCGGAATATGATCCAGAATATTACCCTCGCCGCCGCTGTTGGCACGGCGTACCGCCAGAGTGATGATCTCCGCTCCGGCCTGCTCTACCGCCGCCCGGATCAGGTCCAGATTGTATTTTCCAGAGCCCAGGATAAATCTGGAGTTAAAGACGTGTCCGCCTAAGATTAATTTATCGTCATTCATCGTTTTTCCTCTTTTCTGGTTACTGTTCACTTCACAATAACACGTTTTCGTATTGTTCCTCTGAACCTTACGGTTCTGTCTCCCCCAGGATCAGCCGAAGGATCATAAGTGCCTGATGTGCCGCGCAGATCATGACTCTCGGTGCCACCAGAGAGATGCCTTCTGCAATATCACTGGTACCGTCCCCGGAAAGATACAGCCGCTTCATCCGCCTCTGTGTCCGGATCAGGTTTCCGCTTCCAAAGCCTGCCATGCCGGAACCGGACACGATGACCGCTTCCGGAAGCTTCTGAAGCAGGGTATTTACAAGCATTGCCTTATTCTCCGCCCCGTCAAAGGCCTCGCAGATCAGCCCGTCTCCGGCGAACAGCACTGCCGCATTGTCCTCAGAGACCTTTACGGTATCCGTTTTCAGCCGGATATAAGGATTGATCTCCAGGATCTCTCCCCGGAGCGCTTCTGTCTTCTCCATCCCCAGATGCTTCATTTTGTAGATCTGCCGATTCAGATTGCTGCCGTCCACCCGGTCAAAATCCACCAGATGCAGGCTGCCCACACCGGCTCTCGCCAGCATGACTGCCACGTTGGAGCCCAGTCCCCCGAGTCCGGCGATCGCCACATGTGCCTTTTTGATCTTCTGATGGTTCTCCCTGCCGTGACGTCCGCTCAGGAGCTCATCGATCTCCTGTTCCGACAATATCCTGCTCTCCTCCATCAGCCGCCTCCTACGAAGTTGACTACTTCAAAAACATCCCCGTCCTTTACTTCTTCCGATGCATAGCAGGACTTCGGAAGAATCTCACCGTTTCTCTCTACCGCAATACGCTGCAGGGAAAAACCATTTTCCAGCAGCATCTGTTCTACCGTAGAACCCGCGGGGATTTCTGTTTCTTTGCCATTTAATTTGATCATTTTCTATCTGTTCCTTTCTTCACCCTCCAGAATCCTGCGGAACTGCCGGATGGTTTCCCCTATATGCTCTGACTGCATGATACCTCCTGATACTGCCAGTCCGTCACATCCGCATGCGATCGGTCCGGTGCAGTTTTCCACAGTAATGCCGCCCACCGCCACATCAGGGATGGTCACGGCCTCCATGATCTGACGGTATCGTTCCTCTGTGATCGGAACGGCATCCTTCTTCGTCTGTGTGGGAAACCAGGCACCGCTTCCCAGATAATCCGCACCCTCTGCCTGGGCACGCTTCGCCTGCTCCGGCGTTTTGGCAGTAGCTCCGATGAGCTTTTCCGGTCCCATCAGACCTCTGGCATCTGCCACAGGCACGTCCTCCTGTCCCAGATGTACACCGTCCGCTCCTGAGAGCATGGCGATATCCACCCGGTCATTGATGATGACCTTTGCCCCCGAACTCTTCGCAAGCTCCACCAGCAGTCTGGCTCTGCGCAGATATTCCGCAGAAGAAAGATCCTTCTCCCGCAGCTGTATAAAGTCCACTCCCGCAGACAGTGCTTCTCTGATCTTCTCTTCTCCATAGGAAAAATCTGTGATCAGATACAGCCATTTCTTTCCTGTTCCATGTACCATTTCAGCCCCTCCATCTGTAATCCTTCTGTCGTATGTTCATGTCTCCTG
The DNA here is from genome assembly GCA_900539525.1 of uncultured Blautia sp. GTDB lineage: Bacteria > Bacillota > Clostridia > Lachnospirales > Lachnospiraceae > Hominisplanchenecus_A. The sequence goes on along the minus strand of UQCM01000044.1, from coordinate 15,205 downwards.
TAAAACGTACACCTGCATTCCACTTTGCAGCATGCTCATCCTCTTTTACTCTCACACTGTACAGGCTGTCACGAACCGGAGTCTTTCTGCATGCTCCACAGATGATTCAGCGGTCCGCATCCATGGCCGATCCCCGGATGGTGCAGGATCGCACCTGTCAGGTAATCCTTCGCCGCCTCTACGGCCTGCGGAAGCGCCATGCCGCAGGCCAGGTTGCAGGCAATGGCGGTGGACAGGGTACAGCCCGTTCCATGGGTATGCCGGGTTTCGATGCGTTTTCCCGGAAACCAGCATCCATGATTTCCATCATCCAGATAGTCCGCAGGCTCACCTTCCATATGACCTCCCTTTATAAGAAATGACGTATGCCAGTAACCGGTAAGCTGCCGGGCAGCATTTTCTACCCACCAGACAGAACTCACCGTATTCTTCTCTCTGTCAGCATCTGAGACAGATTCTATCAGACACCCGGTCTCCGGCAGATTCGGTGTCACCAGGGTGACTCTCGGAAACAGCAGCTCCTGCAGGGCCTCCGCGGCGTCCTCCTGAAGGAGGATTTTCCCGCTGGTGGATACCATCACCGGATCCAGAACGATATTGGTCAGCTTCCACCGGTCAATGGCGGCTGCGATCGCCTCGACATTCTTCCTTGAGTAGACCATACCGATCTTTACCGCATCGGGACGGATATCCGAAAGCACACTGGAAAGCTGCGCCTCTACGATTTGTGCCGGTAGCTCCTCCACCTGCTGCACCCCCAGCGTATTCTGGGCGGTCACGGCCGTGATCACACTCATCCCATAGACGCCATGGGCACACATCGTCTTCAGATCCGCCTGAATCCCTGCACCGCCGCTGCAGTCCGACCCTGCGATGGTCAGTACTTTCTTATTCATCATAGATATTCACGATCTCTCCGTCCAGGATACGGTTCATGTTCTTTACTGCACAGAAGTTACCGCACATACTGCAGGTATCCTCCTTCTCAGGCTTCGCCTCGGCGCGGTATCTCCTCGCTTTCTCCGGATCAATGGCCAGAGAGAACATTTCCTCCCAGTCCAGCTTCTTTCTCGCCGTACTCATCTGATTGTCCCAGTCGATCGCTCCTTTCACTCCCTTCGCCACATCCGCCGCATGGGCTGCGATCCTGGAAGCAATGATTCCTTCCTTTACATCCTCCAGATTCGGCAGACGCAGATGCTCCGCCGGTGTCACATAGCAAAGGAAGGCGGCACCATAAGTGGCAGCGATCGCACCGCCGATGGCAGCCGTGATATGATCGTATCCCGGTGCCACATCCGTAACGAGTGGTCCCAGTACATAGAAAGGTGCTCCCTGACAGATCGTCTGCTGAATCTTCATATTTGCCGCGATCTGATCCAGAGGCATATGTCCCGGCCCCTCGATCATGACCTGTACATCCTTCGCCCAGGCACGCTTTGTCAGCTCACCTAAGGTGATCAGCTCCTCGATCTGGGAAATATCCGACGCATCCTTTAAGCAGCCCGGCCTGCAGGCATCCCCCAGGCTCATGGTGATATCATACTCCCGGCAGATATCCAGGATCTCATCATAATGCTCATAGAACGGGTTCTCCTGTCCCGTCATTTCCATCCATGCGAAGATGATGGAACCGCCTCTTGATACAATATTGGTCAGACGCTTATTTCTCTTGAACTTATCTGCTGTCTCTTTATTGATGCCGCAGTGGATCGTCATAAAATCAACACCGTCCTCCGCATGCATCCTTACAATATCCAGCCACTCCTGAGAGGTGATCTCCTTTAATGGCTTGTGATAATACACGACTGCATCATAGATCGGCACGGTACCGATGATCGCCGGACACTCACTGGTCAGACGCTTCCGGAAAGTCCGGGTGTCTCCGAAGGAGCTCAGATCCATGATGGATTCTGCGCCCATCTTTACCGCACTGTTGACCTTCTCGATCTCCACATCCATATCCTTACAGTCCCTGGAGATTCCCAGATTTACATTGATCTTTGTCTTAAGCATGGAGCCGATGGCCGACGGACTCAGCGATGTATGGCGCTTATTCGTCGGGATAATCACCTGTCCCTTTGCGATCAGTTCCCTCAGTTCTTCAACATTCCAGTCTTCCTTTGCCGCTGCGATCTCCATTTCCGGAGTGATGATTCCCTTTCTGGCGGCATCCATCTGTGTTGTGTAATCCATATCTTCCTCCCTGTTTTATCGATTGATGGTAACGGTTCCTTTTGACCTGATGTCCGGAAGCGTTACGATTTGTATCAACATTCATACAGCCCTTCGTTTCCTTTCACTCTGGCAGGACGCCTGTACTGCAGCGAATTCAGGACGTAATAAAAGGTGCATTCCTCACGGAACACACCTTACTCATATACATCATCTGTATCTTACTCTCGCTTCCTACGCCGGCATTATCCGTATCAGGTTCCAGGGTCGAAATCCGTTCGTATTTCCTCTCAGCCGGCGCGCCAGCTCCCCTTGCTCTATGAACTTATCCTTATAATAGTCCGAAACAGCTGATTTGTCAAATAGAACCATCTGAAAAATCTATGTCTCTTTACCAATTGGCTGACGTTTCTACCCCTTCCCCGTCAAACGCCGGAATAAAACTCTCCTTCGCTGTATCTCCCTCCTGGATAAATGCATTCTCTATTCCAAGCTCCAATGCATAACTCACGACTTTGTCGTACTCCCGTCTGGTGATCTTCCTGCCAAGCAGAGGATGCTCCTTCATGTGCGGCATCGGTGTGTACTGGCTCATGATACTGATATAAATACGATTCCCATACGTTTCATAGAGATACTTAAGAACCGCCTTCGAATTCCTGACATGTCCCGGCAGCACCAGATGACGGACGATCACGCCCTTCCTGATCAGCCCGCTGCCCTGTTCAAACACCGGCTCCCCCACCTGAGACACCATCTCACCAATGGCTTCCCGGGCATATTCCGGATAATCCGGCGCATTTGAATACTCCTTTGCCAGCCCGGAATCCAGGTATTTCAGATCCGGCAGATAAATATCCACATACCCTTCCAGCATCCGCAGGGTCTCTCTCCTCTCATACCCTCCGGTATTGTACACAACCGGCAGAACGAGTCCCTGCCGCTTCGCCAGATCCAGGGCACGGATGATCCAGGGCACGTAGTGGGCAGGTGTCACCAGATTGATATTATTGGCTCCTGCCTCCTGCAGCTCAAGAAAAATTTCTGCAAGACGCTCCGCGGAAATGACCCTGCCAGACTTTCCTGAGGCAATGCTGCTGTTCTGACAAAAGATACAGCCCACGGAACATCCGCTGAAAAATACCGTTCCGGAACCGGTCTGTCCTGAAATGCAAGGTTCCTCCCACATATGAAGTGCCGCCCGGGCCACAACCAGTTCTGCGCTCTCCCGACAGTATCCCCGCTGCCCCTCTAGCCGGTTCACACGACACATCCTTGGACAGAGTGTACACGAAGTAAAACACACATTTACATCCTTCTGTGCTGCATGCTTGATATTTCCCGTATCTATCTCTTTTTCTTTCATATCACCGCTTCTTTCCATCTGCATCCGTGACTGACCTTCTTTTTCGAAACAGTTCAGCTCCTGCTCACATAGCCGTCTCTCCCCGGCCTCCCTTTCAACAAAAACACGAACCAATATCCCTGTTATCCCCGATCAGTACTTCTTTTCCACAAAAAGCAAATCCATAACAGCGGATGTGTTCCCTTTCGATCCCCCGGGCCACTAATCCGGCTGCATACTGCTTTTCCTCGATCTGGCGCAGAGCCGTCTGTACGGTATCCTCCAGACTGTTCTCTTTTTTTCCGTTAAACACCTTAAATTCCATAATGATGGCATCGTCCCGGTCCGGATGCTTCGGTTCGAGGATGACATCATACCTTCCGAAACCGCTCTCCCGGTTGGATGTGATGAGATATCTGCCTTTCAGCTCCACTAAAAGCCCCAGGACAAACCCGTGATAAAAACGTTCCGCTGCGTTGCGTGAGGGCTTCACCGCTGAGTCAAAATAGCTGAAGACTTCCAGGGATACTTCATTCATATAGACATTCATCGCCTCCAGGTCATCCTGCAGCAGTGCTCTGATGAAATCACCGTAATCCTCCCCTGCCTCTGCAAACCATCCCCGGACCATTCCCTCAAACATCAGACGAACCTCATAGTTCGTAAGCTCCAGCTCATACATCTGTTCTTCTCCGGGTTCCAGCAGCTCCAGACGGTCATAGGACAGCACCTTCAGATATCCGCTGGCCAGCAGCAGACTCCAGATCGCCCGCTCATTTCCCGTCAACTGGTTATACACGATCTGCTCGTCAATCGGGGTACGCAGTACTTCCCCCTTCAGAAGCCCCTCAAACTTTTCCTTAATATGGCGGCTCCCTTCCCGGATCAGCCTGTTCACCAGACTGTTGGCACTGGTATTGGCCCAGTAGGTGGTAAATTGCCCCGTATCCAGAAAATTCAGAATCGACCATGGATTATAGATATCCTTATGCTTTCCAAAAATAAAACCGTCATACCACTGTTTCACTTTCTCCTTTTGATCACTCCGTCCGCATTCCTCCAGCGCCATAAACACTTCCTGTTCCGTAAAACCAAAGGATGTGGCATATTCGTCACACGTAGTAGTAATCACTTTCAGATTATTCAGATCTGAAAAAATAGACTCTTTGCTTACCCTGGTGATCCCTGTCATAAGCCCCCGCTCCAGCCACGGATTCGTCTTAAAGGTGGCATTGAACAGGCTTCTGGTGAATCCCACCAGTTCATCCCAGAACCCATCCACCCATGCCTCCTGCATAGGGGTATCGTATTCATCCAGCAGAATAATCACCTTTTTTCCATAATAACGGCACAGGAAATCTGAAAGCTGATACAGCGCCAGGCTCGCATCTACATCGTCCATTTCCTCTGACACCCGTTTAAAATAACGTATATCCGCCTCATAAAGCACTCCACTTTCTAACAAAAACGAATGTTCCATATAGAGATTTGTAAACAGCTGACAGATTTTTTTCCGGGTCGCCTGATAGTTTTTTTCTTTCACATTCGCAAAAGACAGACTGATCACCGGATACGTTCCCTGCAGCTTCCTGTATGTCTCATCCTCCCAGATAGAAAGCCCCTCAAACAGATCTCCACGTCCTGCATGATCCACAGAAAAAAACTTTTCCGTCATACTCATGCACAAGGTCTTCCCGAACCGGCGCGGACGGTTGATCAGTGTCACGCTGTCACCGCTCTCCCACCATTCTCTGAGAAAGGCTGTCTTATCAACATAAAAATATTTTTTCTCTATCAGATCCCCGAAATCCTGTATCCCGATGGCTACCCTTCTTCCCATAAGCACCTCCCCGAAAACGTAATCATTCCGATATCTGAGCGTTATAAAAACCGCTATACCGGGTCTTTTCCCCAGTATAGCGGTTTTCGGGTTAAATTACAAGCTGTCCTGTTGCCCGTTTTTTTGCTGTATACTGCTTCCGTTGCTGTTCGCTCCGTGACCAGTAACACGCTTCGCAATGCACGTAAGACGCATACTGCATAATCTCGCTCTGCCTGTACAGTATTGTAAATCAGAGTAGAAGTCCCTGACATCGCAAAATAGTTTTGCATAATCGGTATTTTTCCTCTATAATAAATTAAAACGTGAGATCAGGCATTAGATACACAGCCTGCCAAACCGTTACAAAGACGACTACCAACAAAAATCGCATCATCAGGAAAGGAATTTCTATGGATATCAGAACCGAAGTCAGAAAAATGAAGGAAGACTGCCCTGTCATGGCTGCACTTCCATTGGATAAAAGAAATGAAGCGCTCCGGGCAGCGACAGAAGCTCTCTTAGCGCACAGCGAAGAAATCTTTGCGGCAAACCGGGCGGATATGGAAGCAGCTGAGCAGGCAGGCATTGCCGCCGCTGTAATGAAACGCTTAAAGTTTGACGAACATAAGCTGGCGGATGTGATCGCCGGTATCGAAGAATTGATCAAACTCCCCGACCCTCTTTCGCAGGTACAGCTCGCCAGAGAGCTGGATGAGGGGCTTACCCTCTATCGGGTGACCTGCCCGATCGGAGTCATCGGCATTATCTTTGAGGCAAGACCGGATGCACTGGTACAGATTTCATCCCTGTGCATCAAGAGCGGAAACTGCGCCGTATTAAAGGGAGGCAAGGAAACCGCCCGGACAAACAGAGTCCTGTTCAAGCTTATTTACGATGCTGTGACAGCCTGTGGACTTCCGGAGGGCTGCATGCTTCAGGCAGAGCTTCACAATGAGATCGATGAACTGCTCTCCTGCCATGACTGTGTGGATCTGCTGATTCCAAGAGGCTCCAACCAGTTCGTGCAGTACATCATGAACCATACAAAGATTCCTGTCATGGGCCATGCGGACGGTGTCTGCCATATTTATGTGGACGACGACTATGATATGGATAAAGCGCTTCCGATTCTGGTGGATGCCAAGACCCAGTATACGGCTGCATGCAATGCCACTGAGACACTCCTGGTGAACCGAAGGATCGCTGCCGATTTTCTGCCTGCTGCTGCAAAAGCCCTGGCCGATGCCGGCGTGAAGCTGCGCGGTACGAAGGAAGTATCCGAAATCATCGCCTGCGAAACCATGGGAGAAGACGAATTTAACACCGAATATCTGGATCTCGTCCTCTCCGTAAAGCTGGTGGACAGCCTGGAGGAAGCAGTCCGCCACATCAACCATTTCGGTTCCCATCATACGGACTGTATCATTACAGAAAATCAGGAACACGCTTGTAAATTCATGCAGCTGGTGGATTCCGCGGGCGTTTATCAGAACTGCTCCACCCGCTTTGCCGACGGCTTCCGCTACGGCTTCGGCGCCGAGGTGGGCATCAGCACCGGAAAGATCCACGCCAGGGGACCGGTAGGACTGGAAGGGCTGGTGACATACAAATACAAGCTGTTCGGAACCGGGCAGATTGTAGGAGACTACGCCTCCGGGAAGAAGAAATTTCATTTTAAAGATCTGAACAGCTAAATCACAGTAGAAAAAGGCTTCTGCACAGTTCATACCTATGCGGAAGCCTTTTTCTCCATTCAGGGAGAGTCCTATTGCCTCTTCATCTGTCACTGATTCTCTTATACAGATTCATACCGGTATCCGAATTTTGCGGCAATCTCTTCATAATTCGGCACGGGCACCCCATAGCGGTGTCCCATACGCACGACCTCGAAAATCAGTCCGTCGATTTCCGACTGCCCTCCCTTTTTCAGATCCTTCTGCATAGAAGCCGTACAGTCCGGTGCCATTTGGTCCAGAATATCCAGATTTGTCTGCACCACATCTCCGGGAAAAGAAAGCCCCATGGCTTCTGCCAGACTCCTGATCTCACCGATACATGCCCGATAGCGCTCTCTCATTTCCCCCGGCTTCTGCATACCGCCTGCATTTATATCATAGAAAGCTCCCACCGCTGCCATGGGAGACACCATCGCATACTTCTGAAGCGTATCTCTCCTCACCTGATCCGTATAGACAGGCGTGATTCCTGCTTCCCGCAGATCCTGTTCCACGATATCCAGCAGGGGATTCTCCTTCTTCCCGTCCACAGAGCCGTAGACGATCCGGAAAATATCACTTCCCATCCGAAGCACTCCGGGCTTTTCCACCTCCGCCGCAATATAGATACACCCGTTCAGCACCCTGATTCCCGGCAGTTCCCTTGTCATCCTCTCTCCGGTGCCGTAAATGTTCAGGATCGGAATCACTATGGTATGGCCGTCTGCCGCCCTCCGTATCAGAGGATACGTCTCTTCCAGTGAATATCCCTTGACGCATAAGAAAATGATATCCGCTTTCTCTTCGTATTCCTCCTCCGGCAGAACCTTTAGCGCGATCTGACGCTCCTGCTGTCCTTTGCGGATCTTCAGTCCGTTCTCACGTATGGCCTGAAGGTTTCTGCCCCGTGCGATCAGGGTCACATCCTTTCCGGCATCTGACAGAAAACCTGCAATGCATCCTCCGGTGGCGCCTGCCCCGATCACCAGGTATTTCAGCCCCCTCTCCGTATTGCGGTATTCGTGCTTTTCATAATAACCGATCAGTGTCCCGTCATCCTCACGCAGAGCCACCATATAGACATCCTTGTTCTGCTTTTGATTGTGAAAGGTAAACAGGATATTGTTCTCCCTGCTTTCTGCAAACCATGCCACGACCTTCCGGATCTTCTCCTGTGACTTCGCATTATGGCAGTCCAGAAGATTTTTTCCCATCAGGCTGCTGCCGCCTCTCCTCTCATACTGTTTCACGGCGGCAGGATTCATATAAATAATCTCATGCTCCAGATTACAGATGACGACCGCACATCTGTCCTGTTCCAATATACTTTTAAAATATTGTGAAAGCTCCATCTCTTCACCCTCCCGTCACATCATATGAGTTACCCGACAAATGAGCCTTACGTCGTTTTTCAGAAGCATTCATGATTCAGTCCAGCAATGCGACGGTGACATCATTCACATTGGTACCTGTAGGACCTGTTACGATCAAACCGCCTGCTGCTTCCAGAGCTGTGTATGCATCGTTATTTCGCAAAACAGAAAAGACATCCAGACCCTTTTCTCTGAGACGCTCCATGGTTTCTCCATCCACATAACCGCCTGCCGCATCTGTCGGGCCATCTGTACCATCACTTCCTACTGAGAACACACAGGCATTTGTAAGACCTGCGATTCCAGGGGCTGCCGAAAGTGCAAGTTCCTGGTTTCTGCCGCCTTTTCCGCTTCCTGTAAGGTGAACCACTGTTTCTCCGCCTGCAATAAAGCAAAGTGACTTTCCGTGCTTTGCATGTGTTCGCAGGATGCTGGCCATCATGCTGCCTGCTTCTTTTGCCTCACAGCATAACTCATCTGTAAGAAGAACCGGTTCATATCCCAGTTTTAATGCTGCTTTCATTGACGCTGCACACAGTTCACGTACACTTCCTGTAATCTGCGTAGTCACATTGGTAAGATTCTTTGGTGTTTCCTCCTGCATCAGTGCCTGTGCCTGTGAAGACAAGTTCAAATGATATTTTTTTACAATAGAATTCGCCTGTTCACAGGTAGAAGAATCCGGATAGGCAGGACCTGATGCGATCATATCCAACGGATCTCCCAGAATATCACTGAGTACAATGGCATAAACACGCGCCGGTGTACAGGCAAGAGCAAAACGGCCGCCCTTTACGCCAGAAAGGCGCTTGCGGATGGTATTCATTTCCACAATGTCCGCTCCACAAGCCAGAAGCTGCTTCGTAATATCCTGCAACTCTTCCCCCGAAATCAGCGGTTTTTCAAACAATGCACTCCCTCCACCGGAAAGAAGAAAGATAACTGTATCTATTTCCTCCAGATTGCGTACTTTTTCCAGAGCCTTTTCGGTAGCAGCAAAGCTGTTTTCATCCGGAACCGGATGTCCGGCTTCCCGGCACTCCACCCCCGGAATTTCGCCTTTGACATGGTCATACTTGGTGATCACAATTCCATCATCCACATGTCCGAGAACACGTACTGCCGCCGCGGCCATCTGCCAGGCAGCCTTTCCGGCTGCCACCAGGATTGTCCGTCCACCACTTCCCTGGAAATTTTCAAGGGCTTTTTCTACTGCGCAGTCCGGCATCACTGCTTCTAATGACTCTTTGATAATCTGATTTGCTTTTTGTCTCAATAAACTCATCTTATTTATTCACCACATTTGTTGCGAAGCCTGCAATATTTACTCCTGCAACTATATTATAACCTAATCCGTTTCTTTTTGCATCATCAACTGAATTTTTATAGATGTTCAATATCCGCTCTCGCTGCCTGCTGGAAATATCGTATTTATCAACTTTACAGATATTGCTTTCTACTATATACTGAATTGTAAAAACACACGTAACTGTTCAGAGCCCGTTCGCAAAACCTCCTTTTGAGGCTTTCCTTTTTGCTCATGTATCACGCTTGCCATATAGATTGATACATCTGCCTTCGATGAGCAAGCTCCCTGCGGCAAATAGTTATAAATTTACACGGCTCAAAACAGTAACAAATACTCAAGAAAAGGAATACTGACATGACTATTTTCAAAGCAATCTATCATATCTTATGGGGGGATCTGATTACCATTCCCCTGCCGGGCGGAAGCTCCCTGGGGCTTTCCTTACTGGTCCTGATCCTGATCCCGTCCGGGATCTACTTCACCCTCCGGACACGTTTCCTGCCTTTCCGTCTCCTTCCGGAAATGCTAAGAGTCACGGTAGAGAAGAAAGTATCCTCTGAAAAAGGTTCCATCTCCGGTCTCCAGGCACTGATCATATCAACGGCGACCCGTGTGGGCATGGGAAATCTGGTAGGCGTGGTAGCTGCCATTTCGGCAGGAGGTGCAGGTGCTGTCTTCTGGATGTGGGTGATCGCACTGCTGGGCTCCTCCACCGCCTTTATCGAGGCGACTCTTGCACAGCTCCACAAACAAAAGGACCCCCTTTACGGCGGATACCGTGGAGGTCCTGCTTACTATATTCATCACCTGTTTGTTAAAAAGGGAAGCACACGAAAACGTTCTGTGATCGCCGTACTCTTTGCACTTTCCGGACTGATCTGCTGGTGCGGCATCAGCCAGGTGATCGGAAATTCCGTTTCCTCTGCCTTTTCGAATGCCTTTCAGATCCCGCCGCTGTATACGACGATCCTTCTCGTTGCAGTTGCTGCCGTTATCGTACTGCGAAAAAATGCCACCGTAAAGGTACTGGATGTGATCGTGCCGATCATGGCCGCCTGCTATTTCCTGATCACTCTGTTCATCATTTTCAAAAATGCCGGACAGCTCCCCGCTGTCTTTGAACGGATCTTTGCGGAAGCCTTCGGTCTGCGCCAGGTGGCTGCCGGCGGATTCGGTGCCGTTATCATGAACGGTGCCAAGCGCGGGCTCTTTTCCAACGAGGCCGGTTCCGGCTCCGCACCCTGCGCCGCCGCTGCCGCAGACGTCAGCCATCCGGCAAAGGAGGGGCTTCTGCAGGCTTTCGGAGTATTTATCGATACGATTGTCATCTGCAGCTGTTCTGCTATGATCATGCTGCTGGCTCCCGCCGAGATGACACAGGGGCTTGGCGGTATGGAGCTCCTTCAGACGGCAATGCAGTATCACCTGGGCGAATTCGGAGTGATCTTTATCGCCGTGATCCTGTGGCTGTTCAGCTTCTCCACCTTTATCGGCATCCTCTTCTATGCCCGGCCGAACGTTGCCTATCTGTTCGGAGACAACTGGCTGTCCCAGACCCTGTACAAGCTTCTCGCACTGGTCATGCTCTTTATCGGCGGTCTGGCCGCATACACCTTCGTCTGGGACCTGGGAGATATCGGGATCGGTCTGATGACCATCTTCAACATGATCGCCCTGTTTCCGCTGGCAGGAGAGGCACTTGGTGCACTGAGGGATTATGAAAAACTTCGCAGGCACAAAGGGTAACTGCAGGATTTATATGAATGATCTCATGACCTTCTCAATCTCCTGCTTCTCTGGCATGGAGCAAAGGGCCCCTTTTCTGGTTGTGACGATAGATGCTGCTGCGTTCGCGAACAGCAGCATCTGCTCCAGCTCCGTTTCCGACAGATCATCTATCCCATGCTCCAGTACAAACGCAAGCACACTTCCGCAGAACGTATCTCCCGCCCCCGTGGTATCAATGGTACAGTCATTGGGAAACGGCTTTCCAGACACCTTTTTGTCTCCATAATATGCACAGCTTCCCTCTTTGCCCATCGTAACATTCACAAGTCTTGCTTTTGACCGGCTTCTAATTTTTCGAACACCCTCATCAAAATCTTCTGTTCCTGTCAGCCATCGGATCTCATTATCAGCAATTTTCAGAATATCACACATTTCGATCCCGTACCATATAGCCTCTCTTGCCTTATCCTCATTCTCCCATAAAGGTTTTCTCAGATTCGGGTCAAAGGAGATGAGCTTTCCCTGCTCCGACGCCTGACGTACCGCTGCCCTTGTCGCCGATGCAGCCGGCTCATCCGTAAGTGAAAGTGTTCCAAAATGAAAAATACGGCATTCCTGAATCAGTCTTTTGTTTATCTCTTCTTCCTTCATCATAAGATCAGCTCCCGGTTTCCGGTAAAAAGAAAAATCACGGTCACCATCCGCCAGTGTATGAACCAATGCCAGTGTAGTAGGAATCTGTTCATCATACACAAGTCCTTCATCTGAAATTCCTGCTTCCTTTATGACGGTTCTGAGCATTTTACCAAAGCTGTCCTGTCCCACCTTTCCGATAAATGCTGTCCGATATCCCAGACCTGCCAGAAGCGCAAGCACATTGCAGGGTGCACCCCCAGGGTTCGCCTCAAAAACCGGATTTCCCCTCTCACTGCTTCCATTTTGAATAAAATCAATCAGCAGCTCGCCTAATGCTACAACATCATACATGTTTTGCACTCTCCTTTCTCTCCTGTATTTCCTGTACGATCCTGTTATAGGATTTTTTATTAAGACGATAGAAAAACAGAACAGCTGCTGTCACGATCCACAGAATTCCGGGAATCGTTGTAAAAGAATGCCGGATAACCGCCAGAACCGTCGGATTCTGCTGCTGATTTGCCATATATCCACAGGCTCCGAGGACAGCTGCAAGTACCGATGTACCAATTGCCATTCCCACTTTATTCCCCAGGGAAATAAATGCATACTGAAAACCGTCATTTCGAAGTCCGGTCTTCCACTCTCCGTATTCCACACAATCCGGTACAATGGCATAAATCGCGGTATTAAATCCTGAGAAGAAAAACTGCGCCAGACATGAGCAGATATAAAACGGAACCGGTGATCCGGATGCTGTAAAAAATACCATACAAAACATACTGATACCTGTAAACAGAGCAAATATGGATGCGGCACGCCCTTTATTGTTGGTCAGTTTAAATAAAGGTGCAAAACAGGCAGCTCCGATAATGGATGGTATGATGATACATAATGAATAGGTGCTGAATAAAGCCTTATTCCCTTCTACATAAGTAAAATAATACAAAGCATCTGCATTTCTTCCGTAAAGTGTCACACCAAACAGAAACTGTCCTGCCACTGCGATCAGATAGGGTTTGTTTTTTCCAACAGCTGCAAGCTGTGTTTTTAATGAAATCTTCTGTTTTTCAGGAATCGTGACGACCTCTTTTGTCCTGGCAAAGCAGAAAATATGACACGCTGCAAAAATACATCCGTACAGCACTGCCACCAGAAAATAACCCCTTTTATCATTTCCATTGCCCAGTGCCGCGATCAGGGGAACCGTTATAATATTAATCACACCAATCGCAATCATAGCGCTTACGGATCTCGATGTATTGATTTTTGCCCGTTCTTCAATGTTCTGCGTCATAGCCCCGCACAGAGTGCCATAAGGAATGTTTACACAGGTATAGCCAAGCACAAGAATACAATAAGTAATTGCCATATAAATGATTTTCGCAGTAGATGACCATTCCGGATGTGCCCAGAAGGTCAGCATCAGCACGACTGCCGTCAGAGGCGCGCCGATCAAAAGCCAGGGTCTGTACCGTCCCCACCTCGTGTGCGTCTTATCACTGAGACTTCCGATGACGGGATCATTGATCGCATCCCAGAATCTGGAAAACAGCATAAGCCCGGCAACCGCACTCATGCCGATCCCAAAAACATCCGTATAAAAGATCATCAGGAAATTTCCCACAAACATCCAGCTGAAGTTACAGCCAACATCTCCCATACCGTACGCAATCTTGCTGATTAACGGCACTTTTACATTCGTATTTTTATTCTCCATCATCATTCCTCCACCCGTAAATCTCTCCGGCATTGTCTTCCTGCCAGTGCCGGAGAGCCTTCTCCTGAAATATATGAAAAGATCGTTCTTCAATCCTCAAAGCAATCCGGTTGCTATGAAATCGCAATGACTGCCTTTACAATATCCGCCTTATTGCTGACGCTGTAGTCCATAGCTTTTTGCACTTCGTCCAGTGAAAAGACATCTGTGACGATTCCTTTCAGGTTTACCTTTCCGGATGCCACTGCTTCAATCGCCATCGGGTAAATATGACGGTAACGGAATACGGTCTTAAAGGTCAGCTCCTTGTCAAGTGCCAGACTCATTGGAAGAGTCATCTCACCGCTCTTGCTGTAACCAACCAGCACAATCGTTGCACCCTTCTTCGTCATCTGTATTGTCTGCACGGTAGTGATCTGTGTTCCCGCAGTCTCAATCGCAAGGTCACATCCCCTGCCATCCGTCAGCTTCCGGACTTCCTCTGCCGCATCTGTTTCTCTTCCATTGATCACGCCGTCTGCTCCCAGCTCCAGAGCCTTCTGAAGACGTTTCTCCATGATGTCCACCACATATACCCGTGAAACGCCCATAGCCTTCAGCGCCATCATCGTTACCAGTCCGATGCATCCTGCACCCATAACAACCGCTGTCTGTCCTGCCCTTGCTCCTCCCTGCATTGCTGCATGGAATCCCACTGCCAGAGGCTCAATCAGTGCTCCTTCCATCGTACTTACATGATCCGGAAGCTTAAAACACAGGTCCGCTTCATGGGCTACATACTCCTGAAAGACTCCATCAACGGGAGGTGTAGCAAAGAATACCACATCCGGGCATAAGTTATAACGGCCCGTCTTACAGAATTCACAATGTCCGCAGGTCTTTCCAGGCTCTAATGCCACACGGTCTCCTACCTTCAGATGCGTCACATTCTTTCCAACTTCCACTACGGTTCCTCCCGGCTCATGTCCAAGCACAAACGGAGGTTTGACTACATAGTCTCCGATGGCTCCTGTCTCATAATAATGCAGGTCACTGCCACAGATCCCCACATACTCAAGCTTTACCAGCACTTCATCATCTCCGGTCCTGGGAATCGCACGCTCTTCAAATCCCATCTTACCGATACCATTCATAACAGCTACTTTCATTTTACCTTCCATCATTCGTTCTCCTTTTTATTTTACTTTTATATATACTTTATTAAATAGTTTTATTATGTATTTATCATATGCAAAACATCCGTATTTGTCAATCGATTTTTACAAAGAATTTCATCTTTGTAAAAACTGCAATACGATATTCTGCAATTTTTAGACATTCTGCCAAAAAAAGTAACTGTTCAGAGTCCATTCGCAAAATCGCCTCTGCGAGGCTTTCCTTTT
>UQCM01000043.1 GCA_900539525.1 uncultured Blautia sp. | reverse complement strand
TGCAGTAGTGGTTGAAACAAGAATCCCCCTGCTTTAGCTGTGGGGAGTGTCAAGATGAACTTATTACTAGAAAATATTGGGATGGACCAATAGGACTTAAACTATATATGGAGACAAAAAGGGATGTAATAGAAGAGCGTTCAAAAGAGGTAGGGGATGTCCATTTACAAAACTATGATGATGATGGGGCTTATATCCATTTGGTATATAGTACAAAAATTTATACCGATGATATGATTGAGTTGCTGAGTAATATGGAACAGATATATGGTGAAATAGAAGGTGCAATTTTTATCTGCCATTGATGAAATGGAAGCAAAACTCTTGGTAGAAGATGAAGAACAGAGACAGTATCAGAACGCATTTGAAATAAAGAAGTATATTCATTTGGAAAAATACGATATTATGGCAGCATTGATTTTAAAGGCTGAGGTTGTGGATGAAAACCGGCTGAATGTGGTATGGAAGCATCAGGATATTTATGAGAAGATTTTTTCCATTCTGTAAACAGGTTATGGTATAATAAGGGTGCTTGTTTTACAGGCACCCGGAAAGGATGAAACTATGATATATATTACAGGTGATACACATGGAAGATTTGAACGGATTGAGGCATTTTGCAGGCGTTTTCAGACTTCGCATGACGATATACTTATTATTTTAGGGGATGCAGGTATCAATTTCAGTGGGGCAAGATATGACAGCCTGAAAAAGGGAATGCTGGAGTCTCTGCCAATCACGATATTTGCCATTCATGGAAACCATGAACAGCGACCATATACGTTAGACAGCTACAAGGAAAAGCTGTGGCATGGTGGAACGGTATATTATGAAGAAGAATATCCTGGTCTTTTGTTTGCAAAGGACGGTGAGATATTCGACCTGAATGGAAAGCAGACGGTTGTCATGGGCGGTGCATACAGCATTGACAAAGAAATTCACAAATGACTTTACCTGCTGAGAAAAGGAGGAAGAGAAGTGACGGGAGAACAGAAGAAGGATTTACGGTTATGGTACACCTCTCCGGCAGAGGATACCTATGAGGGATGGGAACAGTGGAGCCTTCCCATTGGAAACAGCTCCATAGGAGCCAGTGTGTTTGGGGGCATCACAGCAGAGCGGATCCAGTTAAATGAAAAGTCCCTCTGGTCGGGAGGTCCGGCAGCAGGACGCGACTATCAGGGTGGAAATCTGCCGGAAAAAGGAAGAAACGGACAGACTATGAAAGAAATCCAGGAATGCTTCCGGAAAGGAGATCGGGAGACCGGAGGCAGACTTTGCGATGAGCTGACAGGACTGAGTGACGAGGATGGAACCAGAGGCTACGGGTATTTTCTAAGCTACGGAAATCTGTATCTGGAGTTTGAAGGAGTCGATGAGGCAGAGGTTACCGGATATGAGAGGGAGCTGAATCTGTATACAGCAGAGGCCGGCTTTTCTTTCATCTGCGGCGGCACACACTATACCAGAACCTGTTTTGTCAGCTATCCGGATAATGTGCTGGCAGTCCGGCTGTGTACAGACCGTGCGGCGGCACTCAGCCTTCGGGTCAGAGTGATTCCGGATGAGGGAGGAAATGCATCCGGTGCCAGAACCTTTACCAGAGAGGCACAGGGAGGCATGATTTCCATTGCCGGACAGTTGTCGGACAATCAGCTTCAGTTTCATTCCACTACGAAGATCGTGTCGGAAGGCGGAGAGCTTCTGGACCGGGGCGACGGAAGCGTGCAGGTAAAAGGCGCCACGGCGGTGACGATCTACACATCCATTGTCACGGATTATAAAAATGAATATCCTGCGTACCGTACCGGGGAGACGGCTGACCGGCTCAGAGAAAAGGCGGAAGGCTATGTGGATGGGGCCATGCAGAAGGGATATGTGCAGACAGAGGCGGATCACCTGGCCGACTATCAGAGAATCTTCGGAAGGACAGAGCTGGATCTGGGGCAGGAGGCTTCTGCGTATCCCACCGATCAGCTGCTGGACAGGTATCATAAAGAGATCGCTTCGGAAGGAGAGAAGAGACAGCTGGAGACCCTGCTGTTCCAGTATGGGCGTTATCTGACGATCCAGTCCTCGAGAGAGGCGAGAAAGGGGGAAGCAGTGACACTTCCTTCCAATCTCCAGGGCATATGGGCAGGAAAGAATGATTCCTGCTGGCATTCCGACTACCATCTGAATGTGAACCTGCAGATGAACTACTGGCCGGTCTATCTGACAAACCTGACAGAGTGTGCAGATCCACTGATCGCATATGTGGATTCCTTAAGAGAGCCGGGGCGAGTGACGGCGAAGATCTATGCCGGGATCGAGAGTACAAAAGAGAAGCCGGAAAACGGGTTCATGGCACACACCCAGAACAATCCCTACGGCTGGACCTGTCCGGGATGGAACTTTGAGTGGGGATGGTCTCCGGCAGGAGTGCCGTGGATCCTGCAGAACTGCTGGGAGCACTATGAGTATACCGGCGACCTGAATTACCTGAAAGAAAATATTTATCCTGTGATGAAGGAGGCTGCCGTACTGTATGATCAGATGCTGGTTAAGGATGCGGATGGAAAGTATGTGTCTTCACCGGCCTACTCGCCAGAGCATGGTCCGAGAACCGATGGGAATACCTATGAGCAGACGCTGATCTGGCAGCTCTATAACGATACGATCACAGCCGGGAAGCTCTGCGGGGAGTCTCCACAGCTGCTGGAAAGCTGGCAGGAGAAGCTGGATCATCTGAAGGGACCTGTGGAAATCGGAGAGAGCGGACAGATCAAAGAGTGGTTCGAAGAAACGACGTTCAATCAGGATGCAAATGGAAACCGGATGGGAGAAGGCTTTGAGCACAGACACATGTCCCATCTGCTGGGGCTGTACCCGGGGGATCTGATCTCGGAGGATACAAAGGAGCTTCGGGATGCCGCAGAGTATTCCCTGTATCACCGTACCGAACATACGACACCCTGGGGGCGGGTTCAGCGCATCAGCTCCTGGGCGAGGATCGGCAGAGGAGACTGCGCGTATCATGTGATCGGGGATCTGCTTTGCGCAGGGCTCCTGCCAAACCTGTGGAGCTTCCATCCGCCTTATCAGATCGACGGAAACTTTGGATATACAGCCAGTGTGGCGGAGCTTCTGATGCAGAGCAACCAGGGTTACATCAGCATCCTCCCGGCACTGCCTCCGGCATGGAAAGACGGAGAAGTGAAGGGTCTGCTTGCCAGAGGAAACTTTGAGGTCGGTATCCGATGGAAGGACATGCAGCCGGAAGAAATCACGATTCGCTCGAATCTGGGGCAGACGGCCACCGTGCGTTCTGAGAATATCAGCCGGGCAATGGTGCGTGATGAAGAGGGACAACCGGTCCGTGTTTCCATCGATAGGGAGAATCAGATTTCCTTCCGGACAGAAGCAGGAAAAAGCTATCATATTACCGGGGAATAATATCTTTTATCCCCGACATCCTGCCAGGCAGGATGTTCAGATCCCCCTGAGTTCCACCAGGGGGATCTTTCTGCGCAGGATCTCACAGAAGCCCTCCAGCTCCTCCCGGGAATAGCTTGAGAAACCGGGATGGATCACACTGTCGGAATCCCGGTAAGCCTGAAGATAATACGCACGGCATCCGCCGATCCACTCAGCAATGTCTGAGAAATCAGAAGCATCATGCAGCTCTTTTACAACGGTAGTGCGAAATTCGTACTCCAGTGTGCCGGACATCAGGTATTCGACGGATTCCATGACAGCATCCAGATTGGGATGTTCCCATCCGGAGACTCTCGGATAGTTTTGCCTGGAGGACTTGATATCCATTGCCACATAGTCGATCAGATGATCGGTATGAAGCTGCCGGATCACATCCGGACGGCTGCCATTGGTATCCAGCTTGACCAGAAAGCCCAGAGACTTTATCCGCCCGATCAGATCAGGCAGTTCCCGGTGAAGCGTCGGCTCTCCGCCGCTGATGCAGACGCCATCCAGGATGCCCTGTCTCTTTTTCAGATAAGCCAGCACTTCATCCTCCGGAAGAAAAGACTCCTGCTCCGGATGGAGTACCAGGTTTTTATTCTGGCAGAACGGGCAGCGAAAGTTGCATCCGCCAAGAAAGAGGGTAGCCCCCACCTTTCCGGGGTAATCGAGGAGTGTCAATGTTTGAAAGCCGTGAATCTTCATTTTATAATCCTTTCGTAACGATTTCGAAGGCATCATGGGGTCAAATACTTTTGACCCCAACATCATTTTTCAACGAATGGTTAAGTAAAGGATACACCTGAGTGGATGAGAAATCAACCGCTGAAAAATGCAATCAAAAATTGTAATTCAGAAGAAAAACCGTTATACTAATAGTATCGGGGAAAAATATTTATAAATCCGCATGACTCTGAACATTTACAGTATTTTGTAACTGCAGGGGCTATGGAGGTGTGGTATGGCAAAAACAGTTGGAATCGGAATGCAGAGTTTTGATAAGATCATAGAAGGAAACTATTTCTATATTGACAAAACAGACTTTATACAGGAGTGGTGGGAAAGCGGAGATGATGTAACACTCATCACCCGTCCGCGACGCTTTGGAAAAACACTGAATCTGAGCATGTTAGAGCAGTTTTTCTCTGTAAACTACGCAGACAGGGGAGACCTGTTTGAGGGGCTTGTTATCTGGGAAGAGGAGAAGTACCGGAATCTGCAGGGAACCTATCCGGTCATCAGCCTGTCCTTTGCAAGCGTAAAAGAAGAGGATTATGTCACGACCCGGGAAAAAATCTGCCAGATCATCAGGAATCTGTATATCAAATATGCCTTTTTAAAAGAAAGCGATGTGCTGATCGATGCGGACAGGGAATACTTTGACCGGATTTTGTCTGTAGATGTACGCAATAGTGATGTCACTTCAGCACTGTACCAGTTGTCGGATTATCTGCACCGTTACTATGGGAAAAAGGTCATTATCCTGTTGGATGAATATGATACACCGGTGCAGGAGGCTTATGTTAATGGATTCTGGGATGAACTGGTTTCATTTACAAGAAGCCTGTTTAACTCCACCTTTAAGACCAATCCGTATCTGGAAAGAGGAATTATGACCGGAATCACAAGAGTCAGTAAGGAATCCATTTTCTCAGACCTGAACAACCTGAAAGTGATCACCACTACTTCTGCCGAATATGCTGCTGTTTTCGGTTTTACGGAAGAAGAGGTTTTTGCTGCATTGGAAGACTACGGATATGGAGACAGGAAGAAGGAGATCAAGTGGTGGTATGATGGATTTATTTTCGGGGAACAGAAGGATATTTATAATCCATGGTCGATTCTAAATTTTCTGGATACAGGGGAGATAGGAACCTACTGGGCGAATACCAGCAGCAACAGCCTTGCGGGAAAGCTGATCCGGGAAGGAAGCAAAAGGGTAAAGATTCAATTTGAAGACCTGCTGGAGGGAAAGATCATCCGCTGTCCCATAGATGAACAGATTGTATATGATCAGTTAGACAGAGGGGAAGAAGCAATCTGGAGCCTGCTGCTTGCCAGTGGGTACTTAAAGGTGATGAAGAAAGAAGAAAAGAAGGTGGCAGGCCGGAAAGTGCTCTATGACCTGAAGCTTACAAATGCAGAAGTAGAAGATATGTTTTGTGATATTGTTCAGGGGTGGTTTGATGAACCGAACGGGAGCTATAACGATTTTGTGGAGGCTTTCCTGCTGGGAGATACAGATGCCATGAATGAATATATGAATCTGATCACACTGCAGATGTTCAGCAGCTTTGACACTGGAACGATACCTTCCAAATCACAGCCGGAACGCTTTTACCATGGTTTTGTTCTCGGATTAATCGTAGACCTTGCAGATCGATATATAATCACCTCCAATCGGGAAAGCGGGTTTGGGAGATATGATGTGATGTTAGAGCCACGGGATAAAGAAGAGGATGCTATGATTCTGGAGTTTAAAGTATTTAACGCAAGGAAAGAGGTATCCCTGGAAGATACCGTACAATCTGCCCTTGCCCAGATAGAAGAAAAGAAGTATGAAGCGGCTCTTATTGCAAAAGGAATTCCGGCAGGGCATATCCATAAATACGGTTTTGCCTTTGAGGGAAAGAACGTGTTAGTCGGAACATCGGGAGAATCAGTATGAATGAAGATGAAAAATATATGAAAGAGGCCATCCGCCAGGCAAAGAAGGCCTATGCCTTAGATGAGGTTCCCATCGGCTGTGTGATCGTTTATGAGGGGAAGATCATCGCCCGGGGATACAACAGGAGGAACACAGATAAAAATACGCTCTCCCATGCGGAGCTTATCGCGATTAAGAAAGCCAGCAAAAAGCTGGGAGACTGGCGTCTGGAGGGATGTACTATGTACGTCACGCTGGAGCCGTGCCAGATGTGTGCAGGTGCGATCGTCCAGGCGCGTGTAACGGAGGTGGTCATCGGGAGTATGAATCCGAAGGCGGGCTGCGCCGGATCAGTGCTGAATATCCTGGAGATGGAAGGCTTCAATCACCAGGTGATCGTACGTCGCAATGTGATGCAGGAAGCCTGCAGCCGGATGCTGAGTGACTTTTTCCGGGAGCTGAGGGAGAAAAAGAAGGCGCAAAAAGCGAAGGAAATGAATTGACAAATATCCGGATTCGGGTTATAGTAAGAAAGCACATCAAGGCATGTGCCGTGGTAATGTCATAACATTTCCGCGCAGCCGGGGAGTTAGCGGTGCCCTGTACCTGCAATCCGCTACAGCAGGGGTGATACTAAACAGAGGGTCTTTTGTTGTGGAGCTGCCCTCTATAAGTGGCGTTGACGTCTGGGTCTCGCGCAACAGAACTCTATGAACCGTGTCAGGGCAGGAATGCAGCAGCACTAAGTAGAATCTTCTGTGTGCCGTGAGGCAGCCTGGGCCGAGTTAACTGTAGAGGTAACGTCTGGGGCGGAGATTCGAAGGGCAGTGCGCGGATTATTATATAGAAAAGTGTGCGTGGGACCTTGAAATTCTGAGAAGTTCCGCGTATTTTTGTATATAGGAAATCCTTCGAATTTCCTGTATCACAAAAAGACATAAGATAAAATCTCTGGCAGATTGCAGAGGTGCATATAAGAAGTATAAGAATGAGAGAGGAGCGATTACGATGGCAATGAAATTAACCGGTGATAATTTTAAAACAGAAGTGCTGGAGTCTGACGTGCCGGTACTGGTAGATTTCTGGGCAGAATGGTGCGGTCCCTGTAAGATGGTACTCCCCATCATTGAGGAGCTGTCACAGGAGCTGACAGATGCGAAAGTCGGAAAAGTGAATGTGGACGAGCAGCCTGAGCTGGCGGCAGAGTACAGAATCATGACGATTCCGACTCTGATGGTCTTCAAAAATGGACAGGTGGTCAACAAGGCCAGCGGTGCCATGTCAAAGGCAGCGATCCTGGAACTGATGAAGTAAAAAGATGGATAGAAAAAGGAACTTCTATAATGGAAGTTCCTTTTTGATTACGCGGGATAAGATGCGCAGTTTACTGTTTCAGTATGCTTACCAGCTCCCGGATATATTCCGGAGAGGTGCCGCAGCAGCCGCCTATGAGATCAGCACCTGCCTCCACGAGGCGCTTCATATGTGCGGCGAATTCAGCGGGTTCCATATGATAGTGCGCTTCTCCCTTTTCATCGATGGTGGGCATTCCTGCATTTGGCTTTGCGATGACGGGGATGTCAAGGCTCTCCTTCAGGGAGAAAATGATGGATTCGAACTGCTCAGGACCGGCAGAGCAGTTGATGCCCACGGCGTCCGCTCCGATTTCCTGTAATGCAAGAGCTGTCTCGAAAATATTTCCTCCAAAGAAAAGGCTTCCATCGGACTCTACCGTCATCGTGCAGAGGATCGGCAGGTCACAGACCGCATGGGCCGCGTCCACAGCTGCCATGGTCTCGTCCAGTGTCAGCATGGTCTCAGCCACCAGCAGATCCACTCCCGCATCCCGCAGACAGGAAATCTGTTCCTGGTATACGGTGTAAAGTGTTTCGTAGGGCATGTCGGTCTTTCCTGTAGTCGTCAGGTCACCGGCTACATAAGTGCCTGCCTTTACGCAGGATTTTGAGAGATTTACGAGGCGGGGAATCATGGATTCCATTTCTCCTTCCAGTCCGTGCTCTGCAAGTGAGATCCGGTTGGCGGCGAAGGTGGGGGCGTAGATGATGCGGGAGCCTGCGTCAATATATTCCTTCTGAAGCTTTGTCAGCACCTCCGGATGATCCAGCACCCACTGTTCTGTGCACACGCCCTTTGGCATTCCGGTTTTCATCAGGTTCGATCCGGTCGCTCCGTCCAGAATCAGAGGCCCCTGGTTTACGAGTTTCTGAAATTCCTGTCTTGTCATAAATGTGTCCTTTCCATAGTAACTGTAATGCATGATGTCAGAGTCAAAAGGTCATGATTTTCATGCTTGCATGAAAATCATGACGCCCTGACCCGCTTTCCTTTTTTCGCAGCGCGACAAATCAGGACTCCTCTGGAGCCTCCGCAGTTTCTGATTGTCAGGAATAACAGTAGCATGGATTAAAAATGCTGTCAATGACTGAAAAACAGACACAGAAGTAACGGATGTTGTTTTGCCAGATATGTTATGTTATACTGTAACTGTTTACAGGTCGAAAACATGATGACAATAAAGTTTAAGAGCGGTGGTGACAGAATGTATACTATTTTAACAGATATGTCGGGGGCCTATATCGAGCATTCAGCTGTGATAACAAATTTTGTTGCAGAGGTTCACAGTCAGGTGAAACGAAGCACATGTAAAGTGTTTCCGGATAATGTTCAGTATAAATGGCTGGTAGATGGGGAAGAGAAAACAGTGATTCCGGATGCAACAATTAATTGCCGTGTACATGCCAAAAAAGGAAACTCTTTTTACGATATCCCGCGATTTGTGATGGAGGTAGTTTCAAAATCGACGGAAAAATATGACCGCGGTGAAAAGATGGAAATCTACAGGAAGATGGAGATTGACGAGTACTGGATCGTTGACTGGAGCAGCCGGAAAGTCGAGATCTATATCCTGGATTATGATGAAAAGCAGGAACCGGTATATGATCTGTATAAGGTAATTACAGAGAAAAACAAGGATGAGTTAAGAATCGTTCACTTCCCGAATGTAAAAATTGAATTCGATGAGATGTTTGATATAGGATAGACAAAAACCGCTGCAAGATGCGCACTTCAGGTCTTGATTTCTTTACCGTGTTAGTGTAGAATAGACAGCAATATGGCATTATGTGGATGAAAGCACCGATTACGAAGACGTATCGCGATGGGTGTTTTTTCTATATATTTTGAAGTAGAGGAGGACGCATTATGGAAAATGAAATGTTAAATCTGGACGATCTGGGAACGTTGAAGCCTGACATGCTCCGTCTGGAGAAGGAACTGATGATGAATCACCGTATCAATCCCAACCTGTATCTCGAGTATGATGTAAAGAGAGGGCTGCGTGATTCGGCAGGAAAGGGCGTGCTCACAGGCCTGACAGAAATTTCGGATGTCTGTGCCTACAATCTGGTAAACGGCCGCATGATCCCGGCAGACGGTTCCCTTTATTATCAGGGAATTAATGTAAAGGATCTGGTCGGCGGGCTGAACGGAAGAAAATTTGGATTTGAGGAGACGATCTATCTGCTTATGTTCGGAAAGCTGCCGAACCGGTCGGAGCTGGATCATTTTGTTGAACTGATGGCAGAGTTTGGAACACTGGGAGGGCGCTTCGTACGTGATGTTGTCATGAAGGCTTCCAATGCCAACATCATGAACTCCATGCAGCGCTGTGTTCTGACACTTTATACCTACGATTCAAACCCGGAAGATATTTCCGCACAGAATGTACTGCGCCAGTGTCTGGAACTGATTGCAAAGCTTCCGCTGATCGCGGTCTATTCCTATCATTCCTACCGTCATTTCCGCAGGGATGAGACACTGTTTATCCGAAACCCGCAGAAGGACAGATCCATGGCAGAGAATATTCTGAGTATGCTGCGTCCGGATGGTGTTTATACAGAGCTGGAAGCGAAGGTGCTGGATATTGCACTGATCCTCCATGCGGAGCACGGCGGTGGAAATAACTCCACGTTTACGACGCATGTGGTAAGCTCTTCCGGTACGGATACCTATTCTTCGGTCTCAGCGTCGATCGGTTCACTGAAAGGACCGCGTCACGGTGGAGCGAATCTGAAGGCCCAGCATATGTTCGATGATATCAAGGCAAATGTCAGTGACTGGACCAGTGAGGATGAGGTGGCAGCATATCTGAAGAAAATCCTGAACAAAGAGGTGTTCGACCATGCGGGACTGATCTACGGAATGGGGCATGCCGTATACACCCTGTCGGATCCGCGTGAGGTGATATTGAAGGAATTTGCCAGAAGACTGGCGGAGGAAAAGGGCAGGATGGAAGAGTTTGCGCTCTATGATATGGTAGAGCGGCTTGCCGGACAGCTGATTATGGAACATAGAAAGATGTTTAAGAATGTGTGTGCGAATGTGGACTTTTACAGTGGATTTGTTTACACGATGCTTGGTATTCCACAGGAGCTGTTTACCCCGATCTTTGCGATCGCACGTATGCCGGGCTGGAGCGCACATCGTCTGGAGGAACTGATGAATGCCAGCAAGATCATCCGTCCGGCATACAAATATGTAGGACAGCATGTGGAATTCACGCCTATGGAGGAACGATAAGTAAAAAAATATAGCGGAAGTCTGTCGAATATGGTAAAATAGGGCTATATCAGTCCCGGATGAGTATCGGGAATATGGAGGAGGCGAGCGCATGAAGAAAAAATTGTCATGGTTTCTGGTGATTTTTATGCTGCTCGCCTTTTTGCAGTATACTGTGAAGGCACAGGAGCTGGCAGCATCTGTCACGGCACGGCTGGAGGCAAATGATGAGTGGCTGCTTACGAACCGTATGGATCAGGTCAGGAGCGTGGAGGGCAGAACCGGAACACGTTTTACGAATCTTCTTGACAGTAGAATCACGGGAGCCGGATACAGATCACGTATAGTGTGTGAACTGCAGATATTGTCAGGGGCGATATTCCTGTATCTTGCGGCAGCAGCCGGAAAGGAGATTCGCAGGAGGATACGGAACAAACCCGGAGAACCGGTACGGATGAGAGCCGTCCGTCATATCCATTTCCTGTACAGCCTCTGATATCCACCATCATGTTATGAAAATAATATGACGGAGGTGGAAAGGATGGATGTGATTTCAGTTGTACTGGTGATCGCCATTGCAGGCTGCTTTGCAGCTGCGGTTATTTCGGAACATAAAAAGTAAATGGTAACTGTTCAGAGTCATGCAGATTTATAAATATTTGCCTTGGGGAGGCCTCTCCCCGGAGGCAAATTTTATAAATCTATAGGGCGAGAGCCCTACATGAGCAAAAGGAAAGCCTCGCAGAGGCAATTTTGCGAATGGACTTGGAATAGTTACAGTAAATGTAGCAAAAAGTCAATATCAGGGAATTTTCTCTTGACATTGACTTTTTTTTTTGATACCATGAACAATGCACTATTGTGAAGGATTATGCCCAATAGGATAAGTCCGCCCAAAAGTAGCCAAGCGAAACAATCATATTGATATAGAAAGAACAGGGGTGAAATGTCAATGGAGAAAAACAGAATCCGTCCAATCAAAAGCGGCAAAAGCTTCCGTATGAGCTACTCAAGACAGAAAGAAGTTCTCGAGATGCCGAACCTTATTGAGGTTCAGAAAGACTCATACCAGTGGTTTCTCGATGAGGGACTGAAAGAAGTTTTTGACGATATCTCTCCGATTGCAGATTACAGCGGAAAACTGAGTCTGGAATTCGTAGACTTTACTTTGTGTGAAGACGATGTAAAGTATTCAATTGAAGAATGCAAAGAGCGGGATGCCACTTTCGCTGCACCTTTAAAAGTAAGGGTAAGACTCCATAACAAGGAAAATGACGAGATTAACGAGCATGAGATCTTCATGGGTGATCTGCCGCTGATGACGGCAACGGGAACCTTCGTGATCAATGGAGCTGAGCGTGTTATCGTCAGTCAGCTTGTACGTTCACCTGGAATCTACTATGCAATTGCACATGATAAATTAGGTAAAAAGCTGTTTTCATCCACTGTCATTCCGAATCGTGGCGCATGGCTGGAATACGAGACGGATTCCAATGATATTTTCTATGTTCGTGTAGACAGAACCAGAAAGGTGCCGATCACTGTGCTCATCCGTGCACTGGGATTCGGAAGCAATGCTGAGATCACCGAGCTGTTTGGGGAGGAGCCGAAGATTTTAGCCAGCCTTACCAAGGACACTTCCACCAGTTATCAGGAAGGTCTGCTGGAGCTGTACAAGAAGATCCGCCCGGGCGAGCCTCTGGCTGTGGAGAGTGCAGAGAGCCTGATCATGAGCATGTTCTTCGATCCGAGAAGATATGATCTGGCGAAGGTCGGACGTTATAAATTTAATAAGAAGCTGATGCTTCGCAACCGCATCGCAGGCCATGTGCTGGCTGAGGATGTGGTCGATACCACGACCGGAGAGATTCTGGCAGAGGCAGGCACAGAAATGACCAGGGAGCTGGCAGATACGATTCAGAACGCAGCAGTTCCTTTCGTATGGATCCGCACCGAGGAGAGAAATGTAAAAGTGCTCTCCAGTATGATGGTGGATATCACGAATTTTGTTGACCTGGATGCGGCAGAGCTCAAAGCGCTTGGTGTCACAGAGTTAGTATACTACCCCGTACTTGAAAAAATACTGGAAGAAAATAGTGATATGGAGGATATCAGAGCAGCGATCAAGAGAGATATCCATGACCTGATTCCGAAGCATATTACAAAAGAGGACATTCTCGCTTCCATTAACTATAATATTCATCTGGAATACGGCATCGGAAACGATGACGATATCGACCACCTTGGAAACAGACGTATCCGTGCGGTGGGCGAGCTGTTACAGAACCAGTACCGCATCGGTCTTTCCAGACTGGAGCGTGTGGTTCGTGAGAGAATGACAACACAGGATCTGGAGGGGATTTCCCCGCAGTCCCTGATCAATATCAAACCGGTAACTGCGGCAGTAAAAGAGTTCTTCGGTTCTTCCCAGCTGTCACAGTTCATGGATCAGAACAATCCTCTGGGTGAGCTGACACACAAGAGACGTCTTTCCGCCCTGGGTCCCGGCGGTCTGTCCAGAGACAGGGCCGGATTCGAGGTTCGAGATGTACATTACTCCCACTATGGAAGAATGTGTCCGATCGAGACCCCTGAGGGACCGAATATCGGTCTGATCAACTCACTGGCTACGTATGCCAGAATCAATGAATACGGATTTGTAGAGGCTCCGTACCGCAAGATCGACAAGACTGATCCGAAGAACCCGAGGGTAACGGATGAGGTCGTGTATATGACAGCGGACGAAGAGGATAATTACCACGTGGCACAGGCGAATGAGCCGCTGGACGGGGACGGACATTTCATACACAGGAATGTATCCGGTCGATACAGAGAAGAGACACAGGAATATGAGAGACGTATGTTCGATTACATGGATGTGTCCCCGAAGATGGTGTTCTCTGTAGCTACGGCTCTGATTCCTTTCCTGGAGAACGACGATGCCAACCGTGCGCTGATGGGATCCAACATGCAGCGTCAGGCAGTGCCGCTTCTGACTACAGAAGCTCCTGTGGTAGGAACAGGTATGGAGGTTAAGACAGCTGTGGACTCCGGCGTCTGCGTTGTGGCGAAGAAGAACGGTACGATCGAGCGTTCTACCTCCAAAGAGATTATTGTGAAAAATGATGACGGTACGAAGGATGTCTACCATCTGACCAAGTTTGCGAGAAGTAACCAGAGCAACTGCTACAACCAGAGACCGATCGTATTCAAGGGCGATCGTGTGGCGGCAGGTCAGGTAATCGCAGACGGACCGTCTACATCGAACGGCGAGATCGCTCTCGGAAAGAACCCTCTGATCGGATTCATGACCTGGGAGGGATATAACTACGAGGATGCCGTTCTGTTAAGTGAAAGACTGGTTATGAACGATGTCTACACATCGGTTCATATTGAAGAATACGAGGCTGAGGCCAGAGATACCAAGCTGGGACCGGAAGAAATCACAAGAGACGTTCCGGGCGTAGGTGATGATGCCCTGAAGGATCTGGATGAGAGAGGTATCATCCGGATTGGTGCGGAGGTTCGTGCCGGTGATATCCTGGTTGGTAAGGTGACTCCGAAGGGAGAGACAGAGCTGACAGCTGAGGAGCGTCTGCTTCGGGCAATCTTTGGTGAAAAGGCACGTGAGGTAAGGGATACTTCCCTGAAGGTGCCGCACGGTGAATACGGTATTGTCGTAGATGCCCGTGTATTTACCAGAGAGAACGGAGATGAGCTGGCTCCGGGTGTCAATCAGGCAGTTCGTATTTATATTGCGCAGAAGAGAAAGATTTCTGTAGGTGATAAGATGGCCGGACGTCACGGTAACAAGGGTGTTGTTTCCCGTGTGCTTCCGGTGGAGGATATGCCGTTCCTGCCAAACGGCCGTCCGCTGGATATCGTCCTGAATCCTCTGGGTGTGCCTTCCCGTATGAATATCGGACAGGTGCTTGAAATTCATCTGAGTCTGGCGGCAAAGGCGCTTGGATTCAACATCGCCACCCCTGTCTTTGACGGCGCGAATGAGGTTGATATTATGGACACTCTGGATCTGGCAAATGATTATGTCAATCTTGAGTGGAATGAGTTTAAGGCAAAGCATGAGGAAGAGCTGCTTCCGGAAGTTCTGGATTATCTGTATGAAAACAGAGATCACAGAAAGCTGTGGAAGGGCGTTCCGATTTCAAGAGATGGTAAGGTAAGGCTGCGAGACGGTCGTACCGGAGAATACTTCGACAGTCCGGTAACGATCGGTCACATGCATTACCTGAAGCTGCATCACCTGGTGGATGATAAGATTCATGCACGTTCCACAGGTCCGTACTCTCTGGTAACACAGCAGCCGCTGGGCGGTAAAGCACAGTTCGGCGGGCAGCGTTTCGGAGAGATGGAGGTCTGGGCACTGGAGGCTTATGGTGCAAGCTACACGCTGCAGGAGATTCTGACGGTGAAGTCGGATGATGTCATCGGACGTGTGAAGACCTATGAGGCCATCATCAAGGGTGACAACATTCCTGAGCCTGGTATTCCGGAATCCTTTAAGGTATTGCTCAAAGAGCTTCAGTCTCTGGGACTGGATGTGAAAGTGCTCCGGGAGGAGAACGGTGAACAGAAGGAAGTAGAGATTATGGAGACCGTAGATTACGGTGATACAGACCTCAATCACATCATGGATGAGGACAGAAGATATAATGACAATCAGGAGTCCTTTGGCAGCCATGGATACACACAGCAGGAGTTTGATGGTGAAGAGCTGGTAGATGTGGAAGAAGAGGATGACACAGTACTCTCACTGGATGAAGTCTTTGGAGACGAATCCTTTGAGGGTGACGAGGAATAAACAGGGGGCTTTTTTGTTTGAAAGGAGAACGATCAATGCCAGAAAAAACGAACAATGAAGTGTATCAGCCAATGACTTTTGATGCAATTAAGATCGGTTTGGCATCTCCGGATAAGATCAGAGAATGGTCAAGGGGTGAGGTGAAGAAACCGGAAACCATAAATTACAGGACCTTGAAGCCTGAAAAGGAAGGTTTGTTCTGCGAGCGCATCTTCGGGCCGAGTAAAGACTGGGAGTGCCACTGTGGAAAGTATAAGAAAATCCGCTATAAGGGTGTCATCTGTGACCGTTGTGGCGTAGAGGTTACCAAATCCAGTGTACGCCGTGAGCGTATGGGACACATCGAGCTGGCTGCTCCGGTGTCCCACATCTGGTACTTTAAGGGAATCCCTTCCAGAATGGGACTGATCCTGGATCTGTCACCGAGAACACTGGAGAAGGTTCTGTATTTTGCAAACTATATCGTACTGGATAAGGGAGAATCAGACCTGCAGTACAAACAGGTACTGACCGAGAGAGAGTTTCAGGAGGCGCGCGAGAAGTACGGCTATACCTTCCGTGTGGGAATGGGTGCCGAGGCGATTAAGGAGATTCTGGAGGCGATCGATCTGGAGAAGGATTCTGCTGAGCTGAAGAGAGGACTGAAGGAGTCTTCCGGACAGAAACGTGCCAGAATCATCAAACGTCTGGAGGTCGTTGAGGCATTCCGTGAGTCAGGAAACCGTCCGGAGTGGATGATCATGACGGTGATTCCGGTCATTCCGCCGGATCTGCGTCCGATGGTTCAGCTGGATGGAGGTCGCTTTGCAACCTCTGACCTGAATGATCTGTACCGCAGGATTATTAATAGAAATAACCGTTTGAAGAGACTGCTGGAGCTGGGTGCTCCTGAGATCATTGTGCGTAATGAAAAGCGTATGCTTCAGGAGGCAGTGGATGCCCTGATCGACAATGGACGCCGCGGCCGTCCGGTTACCGGACCTGGAAACAGAGCACTGAAGTCTCTGTCTGATATGTTAAAGGGTAAATCGGGACGTTTCCGTCAGAACCTGTTAGGTAAGCGTGTGGATTATTCCGGACGTTCCGTTATTGTCGTTGGACCGGAGCTGAAGATTTATCAGTGCGGTCTTCCAAAAGAAATGGCAATCGAGCTGTTTAAGCCGTTTGTTATGAAGGAACTGGTGGCGAAAGGAATTTCCCACAATATCAAGAGCGCAAAGAAGATGGTAGAGCGTCTGGAGACAGAGGTATGGGATGTGCTTGAGGAGGTTATCAAGGAGCATCCGGTGATGCTGAACCGTGCCCCCACACTGCACAGACTGGGTATCCAGGCATTCGAGCCGATCCTGGTAGAAGGAAAGGCGATCAAACTTCATCCGCTGGTATGTACCGCATTCAATGCGGACTTCGATGGTGACCAGATGGCGGTTCATCTCCCATTGTCGGTAGAGGCGCAGGCTGAGTGCCGTTTCCTCCTGCTTTCTCCAAACAACCTGCTGAAGCCGTCGGATGGCGGTCCTGTGGCCGTACCTTCTCAGGATATGGTCCTGGGTATTTATTACCTGACACAGGAAAGGCCGGGAAATCCGGGCGAAGGCAAGTTCTTTAAGAATGTCAATGAGGCGATTCTTGCTTATGAGAATAAGGTTCTGACGCTGCAGACAAGAATTAAGGTTCGTGTTTCGAAAAAGAATGCACAGGGTGAAACGGTAACAGGTACGGTTGAGTCTACACTGGGACGTTTTATCTTTAATGAGATCCTGCCGCAGGATCTGGGCTTTGTCAATCGTGAGATTCCGGAAAACTTCCTGAAGCTGGAGGTTGATTTCCTGGTAGGAAAGAAGGGCCTGAAACAGATTCTGGAGAAGGTCATCAATACACATGGTGCGACAAAGACGGCAGAGGTTCTCGACGATATCAAGGCGATGGGTTACAAGTACTCCACAAGAGCGGCGATGACCGTATCCATTTCCGATATGACAGTGCCGCCTGAGAAGCCGGAGCTGATCCAGAAGGCTCAGGATACGGTTGACCGTATCACAAAGAACTATAAGAGAGGTCTGATTACAGAGGAAGAGCGTTATAAGGAAGTCGTAGAAACCTGGAAGACGACTGACGATATACTGACGAAAGCTCTGCTGGACGGACTGGATAAATATAATAACATCTTCATGATGGCGGATTCCGGTGCCCGTGGTTCCGATAAGCAGATTAAACAGCTTGCCGGAATGCGTGGACTGATGGCAGATACAACAGGACATACCATCGAGTTGCCGATTAAGTCGAATTTCCGTGAAGGTCTGGACGTACTGGAGTACTTCATGTCTGCACATGGAGCGCGTAAGGGTCTGTCTGATACCGCACTGCGTACCGCTGACTCTGGTTACCTGACAAGACGTCTGGTCGATGTATCACAGGATCTGATCATCCGCGAGACGGACTGCCGTGCAAACCGGGAGGGTGCTGAGATTCCAGGTATGTACGTGAAAGCGTTTGCCGATGGAAAAGAAGAAATTGAGAGCCTGCAGGAGCGTATCACAGGACGATTCTCCTGTGAGACGATTAAGAATAAAGATGGTGAGGTTATCGTCAAGGCGAACCATATGATCACACCAAAGCGTGCCGCAAGGATCATGTCGGAAGGTGTCGATGAAAACGGAAAGCCGTTTGACAAGATTAAGATCCGTACCATCCTGACCTGTAAATCCCATATTGGTATCTGTGCAAAATGTTATGGTGCGAACCTGGCGACGGGTGAGCCGGTACAGGTAGGTGAATCCGTAGGTATCATCGCGGCACAGTCGATTGGTGAGCCGGGTACACAGCTTACCATGCGTACCTTCCATACCGGTGGTGTGGCCGGTGGAGATATCACACAGGGTCTTCCGCGTGTCGAGGAGCTTTTTGAGGCACGTAAGCCGAAGGGTCTTGCCATCATCACAGAGATTGCAGGTATTGCAACGATTAAAGATACAAAGAAGAAACGAGAGATCGTGGTGACCAACAATGAAACAGGAGATTCAAAGACCTACCTGATTCCGTATGGTTCCCGTATCAAAGCCCAGGACGGTGCATATCTGGAAGCCGGCGATGAGCTGACAGAGGGTAGTGTAAACCCGCATGACATTCTGAAGATCAAGGGTGTCCGTGCAGTTCAGGATTACATGATCCAGGAGGTACAGCGTGTATACCGTCTGCAGGGTGTAGAAATCAACGATAAGCATATCGAGGTCATTGTACGCCAGATGCTGAAGAAGATCCGCATCGAGAACAATGGTGATACTGAGCTGCTGCCGGGAACCCTTGTAGATATCCTTGACTTTGAGGATGAGAATGAGAGAGTTCTGGCAGAGGGCGGGGAGCCGGCAGAAGGAAAGCAGGTAATGCTTGGTATTACCAAGGCATCTCTGGCTACGAATTCCTTCCTGTCAGCCGCATCCTTCCAGGAGACCACAAAGGTTCTGACAGAGGCTGCGATTAAGGGTAAGGTAGATCCGCTGATCGGTCTGAAAGAGAATGTCATTATCGGTAAGCTGATTCCGGCCGGAACCGGTATGAAGCGTTACAGAAATGTCAAGATCGACAGTGGAATCGAAGAAGAGGTTTCCTATGATGATTCTCTTCTTGGAATTTCTGAAATGGATTCTGAGGAAATCATGCCGGATGAGATCATGGCGGATGAGATTACACCGGAGGAGGATATCCCGGTAATGGAAGATGTGCTTTCTCTGACAGAAGAGTAGAAGCTTTCAGAAGCTGCTGCGGATGCAGCAGCTTCTTTTTTCATTTAAAAAGCAAACAGGAAGGAAACAGAAATGGAAGCAAGATGCAGTGACAGGAAAAGAAGGAAAGGGCATGTGATCAAAAAGGTTCTGCCGGATTCGATTGCGGAGGAGATGGAGATCGAGCCGGGAGATCAGCTGCTTGAGATCAATGGGGAGATGATCGAGGATGTGTTTGATTACCGGTTTGACATGAAGGATGAACTGGTGAATGTACTGATCCGGAAGGCGGACGGAGAAGAGTGGCTGCTGGAGATTGAGAAGGATTACGATGAGGATCTGGGGGTGGAGTTTGAGACGGATCTGATGAGTGATTACCGCTCCTGCTGTAATAAGTGCATTTTCTGCTTTATAGACCAGATGCCGGAAGGGATGAGAGAGACCCTTTATTTTAAGGATGATGATTCGAGACTTTCTTTTATGCAGGGAAATTATATCACCCTGACAAATATGAAGGAGAAGGATATCGACCGTATCATCCGCTATCATCTGGCACCGATCAATATTTCGGTGCAGACGACCAATCCGGCGCTTCGATGCCGGATGCTGAATAACCGGTTTGCCGGAAAGGTGCTGGGTTATATGGACAGGCTTGCGGAGCATGGCATCGAGATGAATGGACAGGTGGTGCTGTGCCAGGGTGTCAATGACGGTGCAGAGCTTGTGCGTACCCTCAATGATCTGGAGAAGTATATTCCTTCCATGCAGAGCGTTTCAGTGGTTCCGTCCGGACTGACAAAATTCCGGGAAGGACTCTTTCCGCTGGAAATGATCGGAAGAGAGAAGGCCAGAGAAACCATTCGTATCATTGAGGAGAAGCAGAGATACTGTATGGAGAAGTATGGAATTCATTTTATCCATGCCAGCGATGAGCTGTATTATCTGGCGGGATGGGAGATGCCGGAGGAGGAAAGGTATGACGGCTACCTGCAGCTGGAAAACGGTGTGGGTATGATCCGGCTGCTTCAGACGGAGGTGCGGGAGAGATTACGGGAGCTGAGAGAGGATGAAAGGGCGGACAGGGACGTGAGGCGAAAGCTAACGATCGCAACGGGAATGATGATTTCAGAGGTGATCCGGCAACTTGCCAGGGAAGTGATGGAACTGTTTCCGGGAATTGAAGTGCAGGTGATACCGATCCGAAACCGCTTTTTTGGTGAGACCATCACAGTTACCGGTCTGATCACCGGACAGGATCTGACAGAACAGCTTATGGAAATGCAGCAGAATGGTATGGAACTGGGGGATGCACTGCTGGTTTCCTCCAATATGTTCCGTACGGGTGAGAAGGTATTTCTGGATGACATGACGCAGGAGGAAGTGGAAGAGAAGCTTGGCGTAAGACTGTGTCCGGTAGATGCACCGGGAGCAGACTTCGTAGAAGCGATCATAAATAAAGACTATGCGATGCATCGGGTGAATGATGCATTCGTGTATCTGGGAGGGCGGGAGTGATCCCGCCCTTCTTTGTGATATAGGAAATTCGTCCGAATTTCCTATATCACAAAACACTCCGGGGGAATGCAAAAATCCCCCGATTTTTTCATGTTAGAAAAACTTCAGGGGATGTGCACTTGCTGTACATTTATCTTTACAATTTTTTTATAATTTCTTCTTATAATTGGTTCGACCGACAAGGTAATCAAGATTCGTTCCGTAATAATCAGCGAGTTCAATCAGCATTTCAACCGGGATTGTCCGGGTGCCTTTTTCATAGCGGCGGTAAACTTCTCTTTGAATATGCAGATAGTCGGCGATTTTTTGCTGTGTCAGATCGTGGTCTACGCGTAAATCTTCGAGTCTGCGGAAATACATAATCTCACCTCTTGACAAATAATGGTATAAGTCACATGAAACAGGAAGTTGTTTTATGTGACTTATACTAGCATAGGGATGAATCAAGAGATTCAAAATGCTACTATATAGTAGTGCTAAAACAGAGGTGAATTTATTCAAATGAAAAAAAGAAGCTTTTAGCAAATAATGCAAAAGATCTTATGCTCCTGGTATCATCATGACAGGATGAAACAGACCGCTTCCGCGATGATCTTTCCAGTCTGAATGATCAGGGTCGGGATCACTGCCAGCAGAAAAATCATCCCGATCTGTCCTGCGGCAAGCGGTGTGACCTCAAAGAGACTCTGAAGGGGCGGGATAAAGAGTACCAGACACAGCAGCAGGATTCCTGCGGCAAATGCGCCCAGACTGTACCAGTTTCCGGAAAAGCCGATGCGAAGAAGGGAATGCTCGCTGCGGCAGTTAAAGCCGTGGAAGAGCCTTGCTGCTGTAAGAGTAGCAAATGCCATGGTACTTGCGGTTTCAGCATCACCGGATCGCAGTCCCAGGTGATAGGCGGTCATTGTGGCGATGGCAATCAGGCTGCCCTGTACAAAAAGCTTTTGCATAAATTTTCCGGAAAGGATGGATTCCTTTGGATTTCGGGGCTTCTGTGAGAGCAGTCCCTCTTCTGCAGGCTCCATGCCGATGGCAATCGCAGGGAGGGAGTCAGTCAGCAGGTTGATGAACAGCAGATGTACCGGTGCAAAAGGCATGGGCAGTGCAGTCAGGGATGCATAGAGTACTGCCAGGATCCCGGCCATATTTCCGGAGAGAAGAAACTGTATCGCATGTTTGATGTTGCGGTACACATTCCGGCCGTTTGCCACAGCCTTGATAATGGTGGCAAAATTGTCATCCGTCAGGATCATGGAGGAGGCATCCTTGGAGACTTCCGTCCCTGTGATACCCATAGCTACACCGATGTCGGCTTTTTTCAGTGCAGGTGCGTCATTGACACCGTCACCCGTCATAGATACTACCTTTCCCTTTCGCTGCCATGCATCCACGATGCGGATCTTGTTTTCCGGTGAGACGCGGGCATAGACAGAGATTTTCTCAATTCTTTGATCCAGCTCCCGGTCACTCAGGCCATCTAACTCGGCTCCGGTCAGAGCCAGATCTCCGTCTTCATAGATTCCAATCTGCCGTGCGATAGCGGTTGCTGTGATCTTGTGGTCACCGGTGATCATGACCGGACGGATACCGGCTCTGCGGGCATCAGCTACAGCAGCCTTTGATTCCTCCCGTGGCGGATCCATCATGGAGATCAGGCCCAGGAAAATATAATCCGACTCATCCTCAAGAGTCAGCACATCGTCATAAGTGACTTCTTTGTAACCAAAAGCGAGTACGCGCAGACCATTTTCCGAAAAATGCAGGTTGGCCGCCAGGATCGCAGTCCTGTCCTCATCTGTCAGCGGACAGACACCCTCTGAGGTACGCAGATAACCGGTACGCTCCAGCAGTACGTCAGGAGCTCCTTTCGTGAGAATAGTCGGTACACCGTGCAGACGGTATTTTGCACTCATCAGTTTCCGGTCAGAATCAAAGGGAATTTCTTCCAGACGGGGCATCAGCTCCCGGAGAAGTTCATCCTTTAAGTCTATCGTACGTGCCATTTCCACCAGAGAAAACTCCGTGGGGTCACCAATTCCCTTGCCATCCACAATGGAGGAATCATTGGCAAGAACAGCATCGTAGAGCAGATAGCGGTGCAGCTGATTTTTCAGATCCAGATCTTCCGGTCTTATTATCTGGCGGTCGATATAAATGTTCTGCACCGTCATCTTATTCTGAGTAAGTGTTCCGGTCTTGTCGGAGCAGATGACAGAAACGCAGCCAAGGCTTTCCACAGCCTTCAGTTCCTTTATGATCGCGTGTTCTCTGGCCATTTTCTGTGTTCCCATGGCCTGAACGATGGTGACAATGGAGCTTAAGGCTTCCGGGATCGCCGCGACTGCCAGCGCCACAGCAAACATCAGGGAATCCAGAACAGGCATCCTGCGGTACAGGCTCAGCAGGAAGACCAGTCCGCAGATGATCAGGATCACCATTGCCAGGCGGCTGCTGAACTGATCCAGGCTGACCTGAAGAGGAGTTTTCTTTTCTTTTGTGTCGTTCATTAAAGCGGCGATCCTGCCGATTTCCGTGTTCATACCTGTGGATGTGACTGCCACGATGGCACGTCCGTAGGTCACCAGACTGCCGGAATAGACCATATTTGTCCGGTCGGCCAGAGGAGCTTCTTCTACAATTAACGTATCCTGTTTCTCTACGTTTGTGGATTCACCGGTGAGGGCGCTTTCATTCACCTGAAGAGAATAGTTTTCCAGGATTCTTCCATCCGCAGACACCAGATCACCGGCTTCCAGAAGAAGAATATCTCCGGGGACGAGTTCACGGGCTGAGATCTCCACTTTCTGCCCGTCACGCAGGACTTTGGCATTAGGCGCGGACAGAGATTTCAGACTGTCCAGAGATTTTTCCGCCTTCTTGTGCTGGACAGTTCCGAGGAAGGCGTTTAAGAGGATCACCGCCACGATGACGATCGTGCTTTCCACATTTCCCGACAACATGGAAATCACAGCGGCGGTGATGAGGATGATGACCAGAAGATCCGCAAATTGTGAGAGAAATACCTGGAGCGTGCTTTTCTTCTTTCCCTCTGTCAGCACATTTTCTCCATGTTCGTTCAAAAGCTGTGAAGCCTTTTCGGAAGACAGCCCGCTTTTGAGCGTACCGAGTGCGTCCAGGACATCATCAGGTGTTTGTTGATACCATTTCTTCATAAAATAGTTCCTCCTTTTTTGAGATTGTGTTTGAGAGGCAAAAGTTACTGTTAACACCTCGGTGTGGATAGTAACATACAAAGCAGCATCGTATGTATGGAAGTAATAAAAAAGAGACTTTTAATGCATTCATTTATAAGAATCCGCAGATTCTCAAAATAAATACATTAAAAGTCTCGTAA
Source organism: uncultured Blautia sp. (assembly GCA_900539525.1). Taxonomy (GTDB): domain Bacteria; phylum Bacillota; class Clostridia; order Lachnospirales; family Lachnospiraceae; genus Hominisplanchenecus_A. The sequence continues at coordinate 214 of UQCM01000043.1, read as the reverse complement.
CCGGCTAAGGTATGCATCACCAGGCCACAGGCCGCGATTGTTGAGGATGCATTAAAACTACTCCCCTTTAATGGAAAACGGTATGCTGTTGTAAGCGCCTATAGTATAAGTGAAACGGAGTAAAAATGTCAACACTTTTCTGTAAGCTTCGCAAACTCGTATAAGCCATTTATGATAATGTCCTAGTATACCACATATGAAAATGTCTCAGATG
>UQCM01000042.1 GCA_900539525.1 uncultured Blautia sp. | reverse complement strand
AACTATTCAGAGTCCATTCGCAAAATCGCCTCTACGAGGCTTTCCTTTTGCTCATATCTGTGCATCGCGAAGCGTGTTACTGGTCACGGAGTGAACAGTAACAAATTATGAAAATGTAAGGCTGAAACTCCGGTTGTGAAACTCCCGCCGATATGTTACTATGAACCTGGTAAAGTGTTTCCATCATCATTATGAGTTACCCGACAATTGAGCCTGACGTTGATTTTAGTAAGAGTATAAAGGAGATATCAAACATGAAATTTTCTCAGATGGTTTACAAACGGCCGGATATTGAAGAACTGAAGCAGCAGCTGGCGGGTGTTACCCGGCGGCTTTGGGAGGCGCAGGATTATGCGGCTGCCCGGGAGGTGTTTCTGGAGAAGGAGACACTGGTGAAGCATATCCAGACGCAGCAGACACTGGCGAGGATCCGCTATACGATCAATACAGAGGATACCTTCTACGGAGAGGAGATGGAGTTCTGGGACGGTGCGGATCCTGTGCTGGAGGAGTACGGGCAGGCATGGAACAGGGCCATGATGGAGAGCCGTTTCCGCCCGGATTTTGAAGATGAGTACGGAAATCTGATGTTTCTGAATGCGGAGATGGAGCAGAAGGCCTTCTCACCGGATATCATCGAGGATCTGCAGAAAGAAAACGAGCTGATGACAGCGTATAAGAAGCTGACCGCTTCTGCGCAGATTCCGTTTGAGGGAAATACCTACACGCTTTCCCAGCTTACACCGTTTAAGAATGATGCGGATGATGAAAGGCGGCTGGCGGCCTGGAAGGCAGAGGGACAGTGGTATCAGGAACATCAGCAAAAGCTGGATGACCTGTATGATCAGCTGGTCCAGGTGAGGGATGCCATAGGAAGGAAGCTGGGATATGACGGGTATACGAAGCTGGGATATTACCGGATGCAGAGGAACTGTTATACGAAGGAGGACATCGAGAAATTCCGTGCTGCTGTTGTGAAATATCTGGTTCCTGTGGCGGATGGAATCTACAGAGAGCAGGCGAAGCGTCTGGGAAAAATGTATCCTATGAATTTTGCGGACAATGCGCTGCAGTTCCGCTCAGGAAATCCGAAGCCCTGCGGCACACCGGATGAGATCCTTGCCCAGGGAAGACACTTCTACGATGAGCTGTCACCGGAGACAGGGGAATTCTTCCGTATGATGCTGGACAATGAGCTTCTCGATGTGCTTTCTACGAAGGGAAAGGCAGGGGGAGGCTACTGTACCGATCTTCCGGACTACGAAGTGCCTTTTATTTTCGCAAATTTCAATGGCACCCAGCATGATGTAGAGGTCGTGACACATGAAGCGGGACATGCGTTTGCAGACTGGATGAACCGCAAGAGAGTGCCGTCCAGTTATATATGGCCGGGAATGGAGGCATGTGAGGTGCACTCCATGTCCATGGAATTCTTCGCATGGCCATGGGCGGAGGGATTTTTCGGGGAGGATACCCGGAAGTTCTATTACAGTCATCTGGCAGGAGCCCTGACCTTTATCCCCTATGGAACGATGGTGGATCATTTTCAGCACATCGTATATGAGAAGCCTGAGATGACACCGGAGGAGAGGCACCAGGCATGGAGAGAACTGTCAGAGATCTATATGCCATGGATGAGGATGGACGGGGAGATTCCGTTCTACAGTGACGGGAAGGCATGGCAGCGTCAGCAGCATATTTATCTGAGTCCGTTCTACTACATCGATTACTGTCTGGCTCAGACAGTAGCGCTTCAGTTCTGGGCCATGATTCAGAAGGATACGGAGAATGCATGGGAGCACTACATGGCGTATACCAGACAGGGAGGCAGCCGGGTGTTTACGGAGCTTCTGGAGCATGCGGGACTGAAGAGTCCTTTTGAGGAAAGCTGCCTTCGAGAGGTATGTGAAGCTGCCAGTGAGTGGCTTTCCGGTTATGATATGGAAGGGATCTCTTAAATGGCAGAGAAGAAGAAAAAGGGACGCAGAGCCTATCTGGATGCGTTTCAGAAGGATGAGAAGGGAAACTATGTGTACCGGGGGGAGCTGTATGTCTGGCAGGATGAGGAAAAGAAGCTGAAACAAGAGTTGATCCGGCTCTGGGGACTGTGCATCCTGATGCTGGTTTCTCTGGCGGCGGCAGGATGTGTGGAGGCGCCGGGGGCGGTAAACTGTGCGTATGTTCTGATTCCCTATACGGTGAATTTTGTGAGCGGGATCAGTGTATGTCTGGGACTGTATCATCTCACTGCAGGCGGGAATCCTCTGCGTGCCTATATTTACCAGAAGAGCGTGGCACAGCTCCCGGGACGTGCAGTCCTTACAGCTGTCGCTGCGGCAGCGTGTATTGCCGGTGAGCTGGTGTTTGTGTTCAGAAACGGAATGGAGGGAAAAACAGCAGGTTTTGCTTTCTTCCTTCTTCTGGAGGCGGCAGTCCCCGGCACGGCTTTTGGCATCCGGCTTCGTGTTTGTGAAATGTGCTGGAAAAAGAATCCCTAAATTGACAAAACGTTGGATGAACGATATAATAAGAATCATATGCGTGACACTTCAGATAAGCAGAGAACAGGACAGGAATCTTGCCCTGTTTTTCTGCTGTCTGGACAGGTTGCGGGCTTACTTATCATATCTCAAAAAAGTAAAGGAGGAAAAAATGTTATGAGCAAAAGTAAGAAAATGCTGGCCCTGATCCTGGGACTGGCTCTGTGCGGCAGTACACTTGCAGGCTGCAGCTCAGGAAAAACAACAGAAACAAAGAAACCCGGTGAGGAAGCGGCAGCGGAGACAACGGCTGAAGGGAAAGAAGATGGAGGTACTCTGGTAGTATCTGCCCAGGGATTCGAGAATAAGTTCTCCCCGTTCTTTGCACAGAATGCTGATGATCAGAATGTCGCAGATATGACACAGCTGTACATGATGTATGTAGACCGTGTATCCAACCCTGTCCTGAACGGAATTGAGGGAGAGACGAGAGAATACAACGGCAAAGAGTACACCTACACAGGTCCTGCAGACATTACCGTTACCGAGAATGCAGACGGAACCGTTTTCTATGATCTGAAGATGCGTGACGATCTGGTATTCTCCGATGGAACACCGATTGATATAGATGATTTTATTTTTGGATTGTATGTTTATCTGGATCCGTCCTATGACGGCTCTGTAACGATTTATTCTGCACCGATCCAGGGTGTGAAGGAGTACCGCAGTGGTATGGAGACTCTGTTCAATCTGCTGGTACAGGCCGGACGTGACAATACAGACTTTACCAACTGGGATGAGGCAACACAGACCGCATTCTGGGCAGATCTGGATCAGGCAGGCGCAGCATTCGCACAGACGATCGTTGATTACTGTGTGGAGAATGGAATCGCAGAAGAAGGCGATGTGGCTGGAGCAGCTGCACAGTGGGGATTTGATGGTCTGGCGGCAGATGCTACCACAGCAGATTTCTTCACAGCACTGTGTGAAGCTTATGAGTGGGATCTGACTGCGATGTCTGAGACAGAGGCAGCAGGTGCGAGCCTTTTTGATCTGATGGAGGACTATGCTGCTTATTCGATCGGTGTGAAGACAGGAGATTCTGCTGATTATATTGAGGGTATTCAGCGTATTGATGACTACAGCATGCGTATCGTGACCTCCGAGCTGGATGCGACTATGATCTACAACTTGAATCTGCCGATCGCTCCGCTGCATTATTATGGAGACGAGGCTCAGTATGATTTCGAGAACCATAAGTTCGGTTTCCCGAAAGGTGATCTTTCCCTCATTCGTGAGAAGACAACGAAGCCGATGGGTGCAGGACCTTACATGTTTAATGATGTTTCCAATGGTGTCGTATACATGGAAGCTAACCCGAGCTTCTATCAGGGAGAAGCAAAGACAAAATACCTGAACTTTATCGAGACAAAGGAAGCAGACATGATCAATGGTATCGACGCAGGCACCGTTGATATCGCATCACCGTCCTACTCTACCGAGGTGGCATCCCAGATCGCTGAGCTCAATGGCGGGGATCCTTCTCTTGACGGAAGTGTCATCACAACGAAGCTGATCGACTACCGCGGATACGGCTACATCGGTATCAGTGCAGATAATGTAAAGGTGGGAGATGATCCTGCTTCCGATGCATCAAAGAACCTGAGAAAAGCGATCGGCACACTGATCGCAGCTTACCGTGATGAGGGAATTGATTCCTACTACGGAGATACCGCATCTGTCATCAACTATCCGATCTCCAATACCTCCTGGGCAGCACCTCAGGTAACAGATGACGGATACACCGTTGCATACTCTGTGGATGTAGAAGGCAACCCGGTCTACACAGCAGAGATGAAGGCAGAAGATAAATACGCAGCAGCAAAAGAGGCAGCACTGGGATACTTTGAAGCTGCAGGCTACACCGTAGCAGACGGCAAGCTGACAGCGGCTCCGGAAGGTGCAAAGCTTGAGTACACCGTAAACATCGGCGGCGGCGGACAGGGAGACCATCCGACCTTCCTGATTCTGAAGAATGCGGCAGACGCTTTTGCAAGCATTGGATTTACACTGACAGTAAACGACCTGGCAAATGCAGCTGACCTGTATGCTTCCTATCAGTCAGGTGTGGCTGAGCTCTGGTGTGCCGCATGGCAGTCATCCAGTGACCCGGATATGTTCCAGCTGTACCACAGCGAGGGAACGACCAACTACTACAAGATCAATGACGAGGATCTGGATACTCTGATCATGGATGCACGTCAGTCCACAGATCAGTCCTACCGCAAGGGCCTGTACAAGGCAGCCATGGAGATCATCATGGACTGGGGTGTTGAGATTCCGATCTACCAGCGTTCTGATGCCTATGTGATTTCCACCGAGCGTGTGGATGTTTCTTCTCTGCCGGAAGATATGACGCCATACTGGAACTGGATGAGCGAGATTGAAAAGATTGTTGTGAAATAATGAAACAATTCCGAAGGCCTGTGTCTTTGCTGCACAGGCTTTCCCGTTTCGTTCAACCGGTTTCTGATTTTGTATTGTAGAGAGGAATGATTACCGCATGAGAAAATATATCCTGAAAAGAATAGCTCTGTCAGTGATGATTCTGTTTTGTGTTTCCTTCATTATCTATGCACTGCTCCGCTGTCTTCCTGCTTCTTATGTAGAGAATATGGCAATGCAGCTCGCCATGAAGCCCGGCGCAAAACCCTATGATGAGTGGCTGGCTCAGCTGAATGCGGCATACGGACTGGATAAGAGTATCCTGCCGGGTTACCTTACCTGGCTGGGAGATGCCATCCGTGGTAACTTTGGTGACAGCTGGAAATATACCGTTCCGGTACTTCAGAAATTCAGTGAAGTCATCTGGCTGTCCTTTACGATGGGAGCGATCGCATTTGTTCTGGAGCTGATCATCGCGATCCCCCTTGGTGTAATTGCCGCTACCAAACAGTATTCCCGTGCAGACTATGCCATCACCGCCGGTGCGCTGATCGGTATTTCTCTGCCGACCTTCTTTTTTGCTACGATTCTAAAGCTGATCTTCTCGGTGAAGCTCGGCTGGTTTGACCTCTATGGTCTGGTGGGACGAAATTATGCCCAGCTGGATGCCATGGGGAAATTCCTGGATAAGGCGAATCATCTGGTCCTTCCGATCGCCACCCTGGTCATTGTTTCGGTGGGATCGCTGATGCGTTATACCCGTACCAACATGCTGGAGGTATTGAACGCCGACTACATCCGTACAGCGCGTGCCAAGGGATTGTCTGAGAAAAAGGTAATCTATCAGCACGCCTTCCGGAATACGCTGATCCCGCTGGTAACGATCGTGGGCGGCTCCCTGCCGACCCTGTTCTCCGGTGCGCTGATCACGGAGACGCTGTTTTCCATTCCGGGCATCGGCTATACGTCCTATCATGCCATGGTCATCGGTGATATTCCGTTTTCCATGTTCTATATGACGTTTCTGGCGATTCTGACACTGGCAGGCAACCTGCTTTCCGATATTCTGTATGCCGTGGTTGACCCGCGGGTACGTATTGCATAGGAGGACCTGTTATGAGCGACAAAAAAGATGTAACAATGAAAAATGAAAATACTTCCTACTCTCTGAATGATGACAGGCGTGTCAAGGTGCTCTCACCGGGTGCACTGGTCGTTAAGCGGTTTTTCCGTAACCGGCTGGCGGTGCTCGGCATGATCATGCTGATCTCCATGTTTCTGTTCTCTTTCCTGGGAGGACTGATCAGCCCGTACGGACAGGATCAGCAGTTTTACCGCTACGAGAGCCAGATGAAGGAATTTGCGGGAGTGGTAAAGAATAATGACTTCCGTTATACGGCGGCAGAGGGACAGAAGTTCGACAGTGTCCTGCAGGCAAAGTTCCAGCTGGCTGTCCAGAAGAAGGAAAGCTCTTATGAATATAAGGATGTGACCTATGAGATTCAGGAGGAGGGAACGGACTTTTATTCGATTTCTTCAGAAGGAACCCTGCTGGCCATTGCCGCTAAAGATATCGTAAACGGTGACGGTCAGGAGATCTCTTTTCCTGTAAAGTATGAGGCTTTGAAGGCCTATACGTCACAGGAGAAATCCTTTACGGCGGAAGGTGCAGAGTATACGCTGGATGAGGATGGAAACATTGTAAGCGGAGATACCGTTGCGGGCTATATCAGCCGTTTTGTGGTGTCGTCGGTGGAGAGCGGTGTGACCTTTGAACGTGTGTTTAAGGAAGAACTGGAAGCCGCCATCAATGACAATCAGGAAGAGTTTAATTACACAGATGCAGAGGGCAATGAATTTACTTATAAGATCACTTATGATCCCACATCCATGACCTGGTCCGTCAAGCAGGGAAAAGAGACCTATGTGTATGACAGCTACGCAAAGCCGTCGAAAGCACACTGGCTGGGAACGGACAGAAACGGAATGGATATGCTCACCCGTCTGATGTACGGAGGACGTGTTTCCCTGATCATCGGATTTATTGTCGTGATCATTGAAACGGTGATCGGTGTGATCCTGGGCGGTATTGCCGGATACTTTGGAAAATGGGTGGATAACCTGATCATGCGAATCGTGGATATCTTTTACTGTATCCCGTCGCTGCCGCTGATCATCATTCTCGGTGCAACGATGGATGCCATGAAGGTGGAACCGATGACGCGTATGTTCTACCTGATGCTGATCCTGGGCTTTCTGGGATGGCCCGGAATCACCCGCCTTGTCCGCGGACAGATCCTGTCCCTGCGTGAGCAGGAGTTTATGACAGCTGCCGAGGCCTGCGGTGTTCGTGTGAGCCGCCGGATCTTCAAGCATCTGATCCCGAATGTCATTCCTCAGCTGATCGTTATGTGTACCATGAGCCTGGGCTCTACGATCATTATGGAGGCGACACTGTCCTTCCTTGGAATCGGTGTCAAGTTCCCGTTTGCTTCCTGGGGAAATATCATCACGGATGTAAATGAGGCTTATGTTATGACGCATTACTGGTATGTATGGATTCCTGCCGGCATCTGTCTGCTGATTGCCGTGCTGGGCTTCAACTTTGTTGGTGACGGTCTGCGCGATGCGTTTGACCCGAAGATGAAACGGTAAGGAGGGAAGAAAATGGCTAAGAAACATGCAGAAGGTTATCTCTCAGCGAAAGAATCCCGCCAGATTTCAAAGAAAAACCGCAAGATTACCAATGAGCTTGAGAAGAAGAGAAAACGTAAAAATGTTCCGGAGTCCGAGTATCTGACGCAGATGCACAATCCGGAAAATGCAGTGGAATTTGACAACCTGCATACATATTTCTTTACCGATACCGGTACGGTAAAAAGCGTGGATGGTGTGTCCTTTGACGTGCCCATCGGAAAGACGGTAGGAATCGTAGGAGAGTCCGGCTGCGGAAAGTCCGTAACCAGCCTGTCTCTGATGCAGCTGATCCAGAGACCGCAGGGGCAGACGGTCGAAGGGGAGATCCGTCTGAATCTGGGCGATAAGGCCTATGAGATCACGAAAACGCCGCAGGAGAAGATGCAGAGCATCCGGGGAAATTATGTGTCTATGATCTTCCAGGAGCCTATGACCAGCTTAAACCCGGTGTTCCGCATCGGCAGACAGGTGGATGAGGTCATCAGCCTCCATGACGGTGAGGGCAAGAGCAGGGATGAGATCAAGGCCCGGACGATCGAACTGCTGGAGATGGTAGGAATCGCCAACAGTGAGGGTGTCTATCGGATGTTCCCTCATGAGCTCTCCGGCGGTATGCGCCAGCGTGTCATGATCGCAATTGCACTGGCCTGCAACCCGAAGATCATCATTGCCGATGAGCCGACGACGGCTCTGGATGTGACCATTCAGGCACAGATCCTGGATCTGCTGCGCCAGCTGAAGGATAAGATCAATTCCTCCATCATGCTGATCACCCATGATCTGGGTGTTATCGCGGAGATGGCGGATTATATTGTGGTAATGTATGCCGGAAGAGTCGTGGAAAAGGGAACGGCGGAGGAGATCTTCGAGCATCCTTCCCATCCGTATACCATTGGTCTGATGGCATCCAAGCCGATGGTCGGCAAAAAGGTGGATAAGCTTTATTCGATTCCGGGCAAGGTGCCGAACCCGATCAATATGCCGGATTACTGTTATTTTAAGGATCGCTGCGAAATGTGCGTGGGAGCCTGCGACGGTGCGTATCCTCCGGAGATCAGCCTTTCACCGACGCATAAGGTGAGCTGCTATCGCTACTGTGAAGGAAAGGGGGACAAATAAATGGCTTCAAAGAATTCTGTGAACGAAGAGACTTATGAACCCCTGGTTTATGATCCGCAGTATATCCTGATGGTCAATCAGCTGAAGAAGTATTTTCCCATCAAGGGCGGAATGGTTTCCAGAACAGTGGGACATGTCAAGGCTGTGGATGGTGTTACCTTCAATCTGAAGCGCGGAACTACCATGGGACTGGTAGGAGAGTCGGGATGCGGAAAAACCACCACCGGGCGGACGATCCTCCGGCTTTCCGGTGAGAAGACCGGCGGGCAGGTGCTATTTAACGGGAAAGAGGTCTATGACCTGACCAATAAAGAGATGCGTGCCATGCGTACGAAGATGCAGATCATTTTCCAGGATCCGTTTTCCAGCCTTTCACCGAGGCTGCCTGTTGGTGAGATCATCGGAGAGGCCGTCAGGGAGCATAACCTTGTGCCGAAGGCGGAGTTTAACGACTATATCGATCAGATCATGGACAACTGCGGTCTGCAGCCCTACCATAAGGAGCGCTATCCGCATGAGTTCTCCGGCGGTCAGCGCCAGAGGATCTGTATCGCCAGGGCACTGGCTCTGAATCCGGAGTTTGTGGTCTGCGATGAGCCGGTATCGGCGCTGGACGTATCCATTCAGGCACAGATCATCAACCTGTTGAAGGATCTGCAGGCGCAGTACAATCTGACGTATCTGTTCATCTCCCATGACCTGTCGGTGGTGGAGCATATCTCTGACACAGTGGGCGTCATGTATCTTGGAAATCTGGTGGAATACGGAGAGACAGGGGATATTTTCAGAAATCCGCTGCATCCTTATACAAAGGCACTGTTCTCCGCCATTCCGGTTCCGGATCCGAAGGTGAAAAAGCAGCGTATCGTGCTGGAGGGATCCATTCCTTCACCGGCGAACCCGCCGGCAGGATGTAAGTTCCACACCCGCTGTGCGCACTGCATGGAAAGGTGTAAGACGGAGGTGCCTGTCCAGAAAGAGGTAGAGCCGGGACATTATGTGGTTTGTCATCTGTATGATAAATAGATGTTGGGGTCAAAAGCATTTGACCCACGGATTTGTCAGACGGGTATCGGGGAGGCTACGCTGAGGCTTTTACAACTGTGCTATCGGGAAAGCAGACCAGCGAAACATAGTGTTATTTGGGGTGAATCATACTGGGATAAAGAGAAGATCATATACCGGAAAACAGTATCAGAAGAGAGCGGGGTGCGATGCGGTGAGGTATGATAAGGGCGAAGAGCCATTTTATGGGACGGAGCTTCCTGATGAGGAAGAAAAGCCATTTCATGAGCCGGATATTTCTGATGAGGAAGAACAGGGAACATCGGATAGACCGGAGCTGAAGCTTACGAAGCAGGAAAGCCGGTGGGTTGCGCTGGGAGCGCTGAAGGCGGCGCTGCTCATCGGATCGGTGTACCTGATCGGAGGGGCACTGCTCATCTGGGCGATGCTGGCTTTGTGGAAGTGAATATGATAAAGAGAGGCTGTGCTGCTGACTTTAGAGGGTTGGCAGCAGGGTCTTTTTTCTATGCTGTTGTCGCGGTGGTCGGCGAAGAGATATGTGGCGTTCGAAGAGATATGGCTTTCACAGGACGCGTGTGAGGCACATTCCATTCCACGAAAACCGGGGCAACATTCCGCCGAACTAACTGCTATAGGAAAAACTCGCTTTGCAAGTTTTTCCTATTGTCGCGGTGGTCGTCGAGTGGACATGTAAACATGTCCGTTCGACTCGTCACTCGCGCAAACTTCGGCTAAGACGCTCAGGAAGAGCCTTCGCGCCTAAGCCTACGTAAGCAGTGGATTTCGTCTCCATTAAAAGTGCCCCTGAAATGGTTTTCTTAGTAATGGAATGTGCCTCACCCGCTGTATACTGGTGTGCCGTAAAGAGCTTGCAGGGTTAAAGTTTGATTTCGAGGTATTGGAACATATGCAAAAAATTTTCCCGAAACCGTATACTGGAAAAGAGGAGCTTTATAAAACACCACGAAACCAGGGCGGAACAATAGGTAGGTAGAACGGGTTTAAGGTTGACAAATAGGGCAAAACTGGTGTATTGTTCAACGAAAGCTGTCGGGGAGTGATACAACAGTTTATGAAAGAGTATTCAAATGTAACCGTCAATGCTGTTTCAAATTCTAAGGAACAGTCACTGAAAAACAAAAACCGGCCATGGACGGGGAGGATGAGGTAGCATGAGAGCAGAAGATGATTTGACCTATCAGGAATATAAAGAAAGTGTGTCGGATTATATGCATCGAATAAAACGCTCAGGATGGACAGTAAAGGAAGTTACAGATTGGATGACCGAAAATGACAACGAACTTCTTATCGGCACATCTGAAGCGCTTTGGATCATTTCAATCGGTGCATATGAGGTCGAGCATGACATCCTGGAGGAGAGGGTGCTGGAGCAGCTTTCTTACCATATACCGAGGTATGAAATGGGAAAATACAGCGATATTACACCGGAAGAAAAAGAACTTCTGGAAAAAGATATTGCATTTATTAAGTCAAAAGTTGAATTATGGAAGCTGAAAAGCTACGATGATTAATGATAAATACCACCCAGCAGAAGCTGAGCGGTATTTTTATACCCATTTTTTGCGATGGTTTTCTGTTTGGGCATAGTGCATGAATCCCCAGGCAGACCGGCGAGACATAAAGCTATTGGTGTGGGTTATACCTTTGGTTCATATGATTTTAATAGTTCCAGTCGTGTTCTAAACATTTCATAGACCTCTGGCATATTAGCAAACCACTCCGGATCTATCTCTTGTATTTGTCGCAGACCGATTTTGCTGACTGCACAGACAGCAGCTTCTTTCTGTGACATCCTTGCCGGGAAAGAAGTTTGACAAACTGCTCCTTCTATTGTGTCGTAGGCATGAAAGCTTTTATTGAAATCCATTAATGCATGCAATGCGATACAATTGTTCGTATGATTATCTACTAAAAATCCCCAGTTCTCAGGATGCCTGTCAGTGTTGCCGACCAGATAGTCCAGGATATTCATTCCAAAATAGTTAGATGGATCGAGTGACAGGCAAACTTCTATAGTATCTATATCATGATTGCATGCATAAATATCAAAAGCCATCTTTGTCACAATTGAAAAATCTTTAGATGTTATGAGTTCACTTATGGACACAAGCTGTCCATTATAATGGTATGGTTCATATAATACCTGATTAAAATCGAAACATCTGCATATTTTACTTGCAAGAAGTTCCCTTGCTACTGCATCGTCACCACCCTTTAGTATCTTAAATCCTGTCTCTGTTCTTATCCATGCTTTTGGAAAACATCCCTTTGTTGACAGATCTGCAGCAAGTTCTTTATTTGTAACAGTCATTTGCTTTCCCATCAAGGATAATGGTACGATTGCTTCATTTAACGAATGATCATACAAATTGATTTCAGAAAAACAAATATTCTCATCTGAAGTTTTGACCCAGAATACATCCGTTAATGATACGCAATGGTAGGATAGAGCAATTCTTGCCCGATCTTTGTCTGTGACAGCCTGTGTAGCGCCTATGCTGCTGAGGATATCTTTGATAAATTTTCGATCTATAGGCAGAACTCTGGAGGCACACCAAAAATAGAAATTATATAAATTATTTAGTTTTGTATCTAAATCTGTTTCTTCTTCCAGGTATAGATCATATGGCATGAACTGCTGACTATAAATGATCACATCACCTACCGATGATAGCGTTGCTACTTTTCTTTCACCATTCATGATTACGTAAACAATAGTGTTTTTAATCTTTCCTGTATTCAAAATCGATCATCTCCTTGCAGCGTAATACATTTTTTATATGGATTATATCGTTTTAGTGACATGCTCCCGCCACTTAAATCAAAGATTTTGAAGTGGGAGCTTCCTGTTCAATGGCCCTCATGAGCCAAGTATCTGCAGGCTATCCTCGCGTGTCCCGCGATTGTTTTTTGCCCGGATACGGGAATTTCTATCTGTTTGTCCGGTTACGGACGTATTTCCATTTTGCCCCACCAGACTATCAGCATTCTTCTTGCTTGCGCGATCGGATATCGGATTATCTATCACTTTTCTTCGATATTTTACCACCATGACCAAATGATAATGCAAAAGATATACTGAATGAGCATTATGATCCATTTCTTTCATATGATCAGCCTTCTTATGTTTCGACTGATTACATTATAGCACTATCCGAGGTTCAGAACAAGCGTTCTTTTCTATTTATTGATAAAATTATGTCTATCAGGCAATTCATCTTACCACCTGCAGAGGTGGGAGAATTCTTGCTTGCATTATGTTAAATTAAAAACAACCTGTTCTTAATAACCTTGGTTTAAGTGTCAAAAGTATTGTTGACAACCAGGGCAAAAATGGTGTATTGTTCAACAGTATTCACAATTCGCTCATGTTTTGTAATGTCACTGAGCGCAAACTTAAAAACTGTTGTTAAAAAAACAGTCGTTCATACAAAAGAGGTCGATTTTTTGCATAGAAATATTAGAATGAAAAAACGAAGGGAGATTTCTATGAAGTGGTTGGTTTTTCTTGTAGTAAGTGCAGGGATTGGAACTGCAGCAATGACATTATTTGAAAGAGCAGGGGTGAATGTTTGGATTAGCAGAGGTGTTGGTGCACTTGCAGCAGCAATTGCAGGAATTATCGTATACAAATTGTTGACAAAGGAAAAATAATGTCTGTAAATTGTAACAAATGATTGTTTTCAATACCCAGCTGACAAGAGCGCTTCTATTACAGAAGCGCTCTTGTCAGCGTCCTGCGAAATCTATATAAAGCAGAAGTATTCTTGTCAGCGTCCTGCGAAATTCAGTCAAACCGGAAACTTTGTGGTAGAGATATTCCCTCCTTCGTGGTAAAATAAAACCAGATGACTACAAAGGAGGCCCTCTGAACAAGATGCCGCTGATAAACGAAATACCTGACAGCTTCTGGAGTCTGTTCCGGTCTTATAACCGGGAGATCTACATTGAAGCATTGCTGAAGATCAATGAGGAATATCAATATAATAACTATTTCCTGAGCCGGGAGGTATGTATCCAGGTGCTCGGGAATTCTTTTTCCGGGAGGGGGATTCTGAAAGAAGAGCAGGAGACGGACGCCGATGTGCTGGAGCCGCCTGCCACCAGGATCCTGAACTGGCTGGTACGCACCCGGTGGCTCAAAAGGCTGGAGGACTACAGCACCGGAGTGACGAATATTGTCATTCCTGATTATTCTGCCGTGTTCATAGAAGCCTTCGAGCGTCTCTGCGGTGAAGATCAGGAAGAAACAGAAGTCTATATCCAGAACATCTACGCCATTCTCTTTTCCTATAAAGCAGATCCCGTAAAAAATGAAAAAATGCTGAAGACGGCACTGATCAACACAAAAAAACTGAATAAGGCATTGCAGGATATGCTCCACAACATGGATAAATTCTTTACCAGTCTTCTGGAAAAGCGGTTTTACGGGGATCTGTTAAAGGAGCATTTGGACGGATACGTGGAGGAGATCGTCAGAAAGAAATATCATATCCTGAAGACTTCCGATAATTTCTATCTGTACAAAACAGATATCCGGCTGCTGCTGGGAGAGATCCGGGAGCGCCATGAGAAGGAATGGGAAGAAGACGAAATCAAAACAGAAACCGATAAGGAAGCGCTGTCTGCGCAGCAAAGGCTGGAGCTTCAGGCGAAGAGCCAGATGGAGGAGCAGAACAGGGAAGAGACGCTGGATATCGTCAATCAGATCGAGAGGGGATTTCAGGACATCGAGCACCGGATCGCAAATATGGACAGGGAGCACACCCGCTACGTCCGTGCCACGGTGACGAGGCTGAATTATCTGCTGAATGAGGATGAGGACATGAGAGGAATGATCGTACAGCTTCTGAGAGGGATAGCCACTGGAGGACAGGAACGCGTGGATCTGGTGGCGAAGAGGCTGAACTTTTCCCATGTGGATGTGCTGTCCGAGAAATCCCTGTATAAACGGAAAAAAGGAAGACGTTCCTTTACAGAGAATCTGGAGGCAGACGAGGAACCGGAAGAGCTGTCCAGGGAGGATGTTCTGAAGATGAACCGGATGAACAGCCGTTTTTCCAGAAGGCAGATCGAGCAGTTTATTGAAGAACATATGGATGTAGGGAAGGCTGTGGTGGCAGAGGGATTTGTACACAGTGATGAGGAATTTGAGAAGCTGATCCTGGCCTATGATTATGCCACCAGAAAGGGGAGTAAATACCAGATTACAGAGGAGAGCGGGGAGATGGTGGAGGATGGCCGTTACCGCTATCCCGCACTGACATTTCGAAGGAGGCCGCAAAAATGATTGAATATTATGAAAATCTGATACCGGAGGAGCAGGAGGAGGTCAGTGCCTCCATCCAGCTTCTGTACAGACAGACCTTTGTGCTGGAGAGAAAATACGACAGGCGCACGGGAAGGATGCAGTTCAATAAGGACTTTCGTATCTGCAGCAAGCATCTGGCGTTTCTCCGAGCGTATTTTTCCATTGCGGGGATTTCGGTGCTGGAAAACAGCCGGACGGGGATCCTCTATCTGCAGGGGGAGACGCTGATCGGAGATAAGCTGTCAAGGCTTACCACCCTTTATGTGCTGGTCCTCAAGCTGATCTACGATGAGCAGATGGCGTCGGCATCGAGCAGCGTCCATGTATTTACCACGCTGTCGGATATCCATGAGCGGCTGGGAAGCTTCGGGCTTCTGAACAGGCAGCCGGCACCTACGGAGGTGCGAAGGACGGTGTCGCTGCTGAAGAAATATCAGATCCTGGAGCCGCTGGATCTTCTGGAGGAGCTGGAGGGTGGCAGCCGTCTGGTCATTTATCCCAGTATCAACATGCTTTTGCTGGGAGATGATGTGAGGGCACTGATCGATACATTCAGAGAAACGGAGGATGAAGATGGAGAAGCAGAAATTCCAGGCATTATCGCGGATGTGTCTGAATAACTGGCATTATATAGATAAAAGAGTCCTGTCCTTTTCCGAAGGGATCAATTTTTTCACGGGACATTCGGGAAGCGGAAAATCCACGGTGATCGATGCCATGCAGATTCTGCTTTATGCGAATACCGACGGACGGGGATTTTTTAATAAAGCGGCTTCGGATGATTCGGACAGGACCCTGATCGAATACCTCCGGGGCATGGTAAATATCGGGGAGGACAATCAGTTTTCCTATCTGAGAAATAAAAACTTTTCAACGACGATCGTCATGGAGCTTTGCCGGACGGATACAAAGGAATGTCAGTGTATCGGGGCGGTCTTTGATGTGGAGTCTGCCACAAATGAGATTTCACGGCTGTTTTTCTGGCATCGTGGCCCGCTGCTTTCGTCTTATTACCGGACGGAAAGCCGGGCGATGACGATAGATGAAGTGAAGAAATACCTGGGAGAGCATTACGCGAAGGATGAATACTATTTTGGTCCCAGCAATGAAAGATTCCGCAGACAGCTGTACGATGTGTATCTGGGGGGACTGAATGAAAAAAGATTTCCGCTGCTCTTTAAGCGGGCGATCCCCTTCCGCATGAATATACGTCTGGAGGATTTTGTGAAGGAATATATCTGCCTGGAGGAGGATATCCATATCGAGGATATGCAGGAGAGCGTGATGCAGTATGGAAGGATGCGAAAGCGTATCGGAGACACGTGCGACGAGATCCGTGAGCTTAGGAAGATCCAGGATGCATGGCTTCAGGTGGCAGAAAAGGAAAAGCAGAAAAACGGTCAGCTGTATCTGATGAATCTCTGTGAGCTGCACAAGCTGAAGGCGCAGGCGGAGGAACTGCGGCAGAAGATGGAGGTATGGCAGCAGGATGAGGAAAAGCAGCAAGAGGTACTGGACGGTACTCAGGACCGTATCCGCAGGCTGGAGGGAGAGATCCGGGAACTGGTGCGTAAGATTTCCGCTTCGGGTTATGAGGGACTGAGAAGCCAGCTGAAGTCTCAGAATGAGATTCTGGAGAGGCTTGCTCTGAGCAGGGCGAAGTGGCAGCAGACGGCCGCAGGACTGAAAGGCTGGGAGGAGCAGGATGTGACACCGAACGCCGTACTCTGGAATATCGAACGCTTTGTAAGGCACAGTATTTCCGGGGAACAGCTGGAACAGCTGAGGGAATCTCTGCGTGAGCTGCGCACGGAGGCGGAGGAGCAGAGAAAAACAGCCGCGGGGGAGATCCGGGAATTTAACCGGCAGGAAAAGGAGATCCGGGAAGAGCTCCGGCAGCTGAAGCAGGGAAAAAAGGCATATCCGAAGGAACTGGAGGAAGCAAGGCAGTATATCCGGGAGGGCTTAAAGGAGCAGAACGGAAGGTATATCCCGGTGGATATTCTTGCGGATCTTCTGGATATCCGGGATGATGCCTGGAGAAATGCCGTGGAGGGCTATATGGGCAGCAATAAGCTGCTTCTGATCGTGGAGCCGAAATTTGCCGCAGCTGCCATGGAGCTGTATCAGGAGCTGGACAGGAAAAAGTACCACAGGGTTGCGGTGCTGGATACGGAGAAGCTTCCGGCGGCGGGAAGCACGGTACAGCAGGGCGCACTTTCGGAGGAGGTGCTTACGGAAGTACCTCATGCCAGAGCATATGTGGATTTTCTCCTGGGAAATGTCAGAAAATGTGAAACGATCGATGAGCTGCGGGAATGCAGGATCGGAATCACAAAAGACTGCGTCCTGTATCACAGCTTTAAGCTGCAGTATATCGATCCGGAGATGTATACGAGGCGTGCCTATATCGGCGAGGTGAGTATGCGCAGGCGTATCCGTCAGCTGGAGGAGCTGCAGGAGGAAATACGGAAAAACAGAGAGCCTCATCTGGAGCTGGAGGCATCTGCAGGAAAGCTGCTGACTCTGGAATATCTGCCCATGGATCTGGAGGAATATCTGGGATGGAAGAAGGACGTGGAGGATTATCCGGTAAGAGAAGCAGAAAAGAAGCAGCTGGAGGAGAAGCTGGCGGAAATGCAGAGCAGGGATATCCGTCTGTGGAGGCAGCAGCAGGAAGAGCTGGAGGAGCAGTGCCGGAAGGAAAAGGAGAAAAGAGATGAAGGGATCCGCCGGATGGAGCAGATCCAGGTCAGGATCCGGGGCTGTAAAAATGAATATCTTTCCGTGAATGAAGAAGTCCTTGAAAAGGAAAAGGCATTTACCCATGATCCGGCGATGGATCAGAAGGCGGAGGAGCTCTTTGAAAAGAAGGAGAAGCCGAATTACGAGCGTCTCCAGGCATCTTTTTATAAGAAGGCAAATGATGCAGCACGCCAGGAAGAGGAGGCCATGTCCGGGCTTAGGGAAATCCGGTTTGCCTATCTGAAAAAATATCCAAACCGCACATTTTCAGCGGAGGAGAAGACGAACAGAGCTTACGATGAGCTGCTTTCCCATCTGCAGTATGCAGACCTTAACGGTCTCTATCAGAAAGCAGATGAACAGGCAAAGGAGGCCGTACAGCTGTTTAAGCAGGATTTTATCTATAAGATCCGAAGCGCGATCAAGGATGCCTTTATCCGACGGGATGAGCTGAATAAGATCATCAGTCAGATGGACTTTGGAAAGGACAGATATCAGTTCGTGATCTCCAGAAACCGGGGACCGGACGGCAGGTATTACGATATGTTCATGGATGAGAATCTGGAGGTGAACCCCTCCCAGATGGCGGACAGTATGGAGAATCAGATGAATCTCTTTACCATGTCCCACGAGGATAAGTACGGGGAGTTGATGAATGAGCTGATTTCCGTCTTTATTCCTCCTGACAATGCCACCCCGGCCGAGCTGGAGGAAGCCAGGCACAACATGGAAAAGTATGCAGATTACCGCACATACTTATCCTTTGATATGCAGCAGATCATCGGCGGGGATGAGACGATCAAGATCCGCTTAAGCAAAATGATCCGGAAAAATTCCGGAGGTGAGGGACAGAATCCTCTCTATGTGGCGCTGCTGGCCAGCTTCGCCCAGGCGTACCGTGTAGGCCAGTCCCCGAAGCTTCGCAGAAATCCCACCATCCGTCTGGTGGTGCTTGATGAGGCATTTTCGAAGATGGATGCGGAGAAGGTGGCGAGCTGTATTGCACTGATCCGCGGACTGGGCTTCCAGGCCATCATCAGCGCCACCAATGACAAGATCCAGAATTATCTGGAAAACGTGGATAAGACTTTTGTGTTTGCAAATCCGAATAAAAAGCATATTTCCATTCAGGAATTTGAAAAGAAGGAATTTGCGCAGCTGCAGCAGCTGCAGTAGGGGTCACCCCATCCTCTGCGCCAGCATGACGCTGGCGATCAGGCCTGTCAGGGTGGCAAGAAGTGCGCCCGCCAGGGTATAGCGTGTCTTTTTTACTTTTGCAGTCATGAAGTATACGGACATGGTATAGAAGATGGTTTCCGTACATCCCATCATGATGGATACCAGGTTTCCGAAAAAGGAATCAGGTCCGTATTCTTTGAAGATGTCCAGAACCAGACCGGTGGCGGCGCTGGAGGAAAACATCCGGATGATGGCTACCGGGACGAGCTGTGCGGGGAAACCGGTGTGCTGCAGAAAATGCCCCAGCAGTCCGGATAGCATTTCCAGAAAGCCGGAGGCGCGCAGGACGCCTACGGCAACCATCAGACCGATCAGTGTGGGCATGATTCCGATGACCGTATGAAAACCGTCCATGGCTCCTTTAATGAAGGTTTCATAGATCTTCTGTTTCTTCAGCAGGCCGTAGCCGATGACGATGAAGAGCAGAAAGGGTACGATATAGGAAGAAAGAAAAATGATAAAATTCATAGAAAATGCTCCCGTTCATGATTTACCTTCAGTGTATGAAAAAATTACGATTCACATGTCATAATGTTGGGGGCAAAAGTATTTAATCCCATGATGCATTCGGGATGTGTACTCGCGTGTCTGAAAGATATCAGCAGTGAGAACAGTATATTTGTACAAAAAATGTATGGATAGGACTGCAAAAGTATGGTATTATGATAGGGATTATGAAAAAGGAATAAAGCATTCCGGTAAATGTAAACAGTTAAAGGTTGAATTGGAAGGAGGATTTTTATGTTTCAAAAGAAATTGAAACAAATGGGAGCCTGGATTCTTGCGCTTAGCATGGTTCTGGGGTCATCACAGCTTCCGGCAATGGGGGCAAAGGCAGCAGATCAGAATCTGGCACTGGAGGCGGAGGTCACCGCCAGCAGTTCAGAGAGCCAGAATGGAGTAAACAATATAAATGATGGAAATGCAGCAACCAGATGGGCGCAGGCAACGACAGGCTCATCAGCCTGGGTTACCTACAAGTGGAACAACAAGCCTACGATCAAAAGCTTCTCAATCAGCTGGGAGAGAAGGAATGCACAGGCTTACAGCATCCAGACTTCAGCGGACGGAACGAACTGGAGCGATGTGTGGAGTACAACGACTGCACCGGCATCCAATACCGTTACGGCTACACTGGATGCTCCGGTACAGACACAGTATCTGCGTCTGAATGTCACAAATATCCTTGCTCATGGAGAAGGGGATGCTGAGGGATTTAGCTGGCAGGCGGTTTCTGTTTATGAATTTGAGGTTTACGGTGAAGAGGGAGAGGCATTGCCAAAAAGTGATGTGGAGCAGGTCATCTCCAGCATCACTCAGCCGAAAATTTCTGCAGATGGAACACATATTTCCATGCCGGATGTGCCGGAAGGAGTAACCGTCCGGTTCTGTGCAGATTATGAGCAGGTGATCGGTGAAGACGGAACGGTCTACACACCTCTTGAGGAGAAGACGGTAAAAGGCTTTTATGAGGTGTCTAAAGGACAGGAGACAGCGAAAACGAATGAATTCACCATTACCGTACCAGGAAAATATACGGACAGCCAGGAGGCAAATGCCAAACCGGAGGTTATCCCGGAGCTTCAGGAGTGGCACGGTGAGAGCGGTAAATTTATCTTAAGATCTGCAGCACGAATCATTGCCGTAGAGGGACTTGCCGATACGGCCAGAAGGTTTGCAGAGGATCTCAAAGAGATTACCGGCAAAGAGCTTCCTGTCATCAATGGCAGTGCTTCTGATGTGAAGAGAGGAGATTTCTATCTGACACTTGATACGCAGGATGGAGGCCTTGGAAAAGAGGGCTATATCATGACAGTCGGTGATTCTGTGAAGATCGAGGCTTCCGACGATACCGGTGCATACTGGGGTGTCGTTTCTGCACTGCAGATTCTGAAACAGACAGGCAACTATATCGTGAAGGGTATTGCAAGAGATTATCCGAAATATGAAGTCAGAGGCTTCAGTATCGACGTAGGAAGAAAGCCTTTCACAATGGAAACACTGAAAGCATTCGGAAAGAATATGTCCTGGTATAAGATGAATAACCTCCAGGTGCATCTGAGCGACAATCTGATCTTTATGGAGGATTATCCTACAATGGAGCAGGCGATCGCTGAGACCTATGCGGGCTTCCGTCTGGAGTCCGGTGTTGTGAATGAGGAGACAGGGAAGAGTGCCACCTCTGAAGACGTATATTATACGAAGGATGAGTTCCGCACCTTTATAAAGGACAGCAGAGCCATGGGTCTGGAGATCGTTCCGGAGTTTGACATGCCGGCACATGCGCTTCCGTTTACAAAGGCATTCCAGCAGTACATGTCAAAGAAACCGGGCGGTCACGGCTATCTGATCGATGAGGTGGACATTGCAAATCCCGAAGCGATCGAGTGGGCTAAGAGTATCTGGGCAGACTATTTTGAGGGAGACGATCCGGTATTTGACAAGGAGACTACCGTTCATATCGGTACGGATGAGTACCATGGAAAAGATGGACAGGAAGGAAGAGAGTTATTCCGTAAATTCTCCGATGAGATGATCAACTTTGTTCAGGGAACAGGAAGAACGGTTCGTATGTGGGGAAGTCTTTCCAACAAGACAGGTACCACACCGGTAGCTTCTAAGGATGTACAGCTGAATATCTGGAATACCGGATATGCAAATCCGAGAGATATGTACAATCTGGGATATGACCTGATCAATACGCTGGAGGGACCGAACTATATCGTTCCGGCAGCAGGATATTATAACAATTACATCAATGCTCAGAGTATTTATAACAGCTGGAAGCCAAACGAAATCAGTGATCTGACGTTAAGTGCAGGTGACGACCAGATGCTGGGAGCATGTTATGCAATCTGGCATGACAGTATTGATACCCGTGCTAACGGTATTTCCGAGTATGATTCCTTTGACCGTTTCTTCCAGCCATTACCGGCATACAGTGCAAAGCTGTGGGGAGAGGCAGAGGACAGAACGTATCAGCAGCTCACAGAAGTTGCTTCCAGGACAGGAACAGCTCCCGGAACGAATGTATACTGTGAAGTAGAGACTGCATCAGAAAAGGTTCTGGAATACACCTTTGACGGTACACTGACAGAGGATTCCAGTGCAAACAGCTATGATGTGACAGAGAGTAAAAATGTCTCCCAGACAGCTGCAGGAAGCGGAAAGGCGCTGCAGTTAAACGGCGGAGAGAGCTATATCACCACACCGGTCAATAAGGTAGGCTCAGATGCAAGCATTACCATGAAGGTGAAAATGGATGCAGACGCGTCAGGTGAACAGATCCTCTGTGAATCCAAGGATGTATTTGGCGTTTATGGAACCTATGCGATCAAGGCTTCCCAGAAGAACACGAATAAGGTTGGTTTCTCAAGAGAAGGATATGATTATTCATTCGATTACACACTGCCGAAGGGTGAGTGGGTAGAGCTGACTTTCCAGGGCGGAAAGGATCAGGTTGCCCTGTTTGTAAACGGAACAATGGTAGATGATGATCCTGACATCTATTTTGCAAATCATGAAACGACAGAGCTGAGTGCGAAGCTGGCTCAGCATGGAATTATAAAAGTTGCTACTATGATGATTCCTGCAGGACGGATCGGAAGTACGACAAAGAGCTTTAAGGGACAGATTGATTATGTGACAGTGAAGACATCTGTAGAGACAGATGACAGCTATCGCATGGTCTCCCAGTCAGAAATGACCCCAAGTGCATGTACCTCCAACTCCGAGGGAACCCCTGAAAAAGCCATTGACGGAGATCCTTCTACGATCTGGCATACACGCTGGTCAAGCGATATTGATAATATTACAGACAGTCATCCTCACTGGTTCCAGGTGGATCTGGCGAGACCTGTAATGATTGATAAGTTGACCTGCCTTCCGAGAGCTGATGGCGGAAATGGAAATATCCTGAAGTATAATGTGATTGTTACAAAACCGGATAATACTACGGTGACGGTTGTGTCAAATGGCATATGGGCAGGAAATGCTTCTCTTAAGCAGGCGGTATTTGATCCGATTGAAGCAAAATCTGTGAAGCTGGAGATCCTGGATGCCAAGGGAAATGGTACAACAAAGTTTGGGTCGATTGCAGAGTTTAACCTGTATAAGACACTGCAGTCCTCTGATGTAAAGAATCTTCTGACTCCGTATGAGGCTCTGAAAGAGACGGACTATACAGCCGAGTCCTGGGCAGTCTTTAAGGAAGCCTATGAGGATGCACGTAAGCTGGCAGAAAATACTGCAAGCACCCCGGAGGAGCTTCAGAGTGCAGTTGACAGGCTTACCTTTGCATCAGATAAGCTGGTGAAGAAAGAAGCGGAAGTATCGGGCCTGATCGCAGGAATTGAAGAAGCAGAAAGTATGAATACAGCTGGCTGCCAGGAAAAATATGTGAAAGCATATGAGGCGGCTCTGGCAGAAGCAAAAGAAGTACTTGAAAATGAAGTACTCAGTCAGCAGGAGGCAGATGAAGTTCTGGGCAGACTGGAGGCAGCAAGAGCACCGGTTGTCCTTACCGCAGCAACAAACAAAACGATAGATCTTACAGGAATGAGCGCCGACACCGTCAAGATATACAGGGATGCGCTGGAAAAAGCAAAGGCACTTCTTGTAAAAGAAAATGCGACAGGAGCAGAATTTATCGCTGCACTGGAGGCACTGAATCAGGCAGAAGCCGGCTTAAAGAAAGAGGAGCCAAAGCCAGGTAATAACGACACACCGAAGCCTCCTGTAACCGGTCCTTCGAATCAGAAACCGGTTCCGAAGGCCGGTGCAGTATCCGTGACCGGCGGTGTGCAGTACAAGGTAACAAAATCCGATGCGAAGAATGGAACGGTGACCGTTTCAAAGCTGACGGATACGAAAAAGGCAAAGATTACGATCCCGTCTACCGTGACGATCGACGGATATAGCTTCAGGGTGACTGCCATTGCTGCAAAGGCCTTCCAGAACAGTAAGAAGCTTACATCGGTTACGATAGGAGCAAATGTGACGAATATCGGATCAAAGGCATTCTATAAGTGTGGCAAACTGAACAAGGTGATCTTCAAGGGAAGCAAAGCTCCGAAGATCGGAAAACAGGCATTTAAAGGAACATCTTCAAAATGTAAGATTACAGTTCCGAAGAAGATGGCGAAAAAGCAGCTCACACTTCTGAAATCAGCGATGAAGAAAGCAGGAATGAGCAAAAAGGCGGCTTACAGGAAGTAAGAGAATATGATTGACAGAGCAAAATACCAGTTAAACTATATAAAGAAAGAAAGCCAGAGCGGCAGTTATCAGGGGATGAGGTTTACCTTCCGGAAGGCGGAGGACGGTTTATCCGTCACCATCTACCCGGAGCCGTACTGTCTGGAGGCTACTCCGGAGGAAAACAAGACCTTCCGGGTCTTTGAATTTTCAAATGAGGGACTGGATGCCGCGGTGTCATGGCTGAATGAACTTTATGAAGAAAAAAGAGATTACTGGATAGATGCCTCTGAAAGGAGGATGCAGGCTTAGCCTGCATCCTCCTTTCAGAACAGCAGCAAAAAGAAAGATCAGCCCTTAGCAAGTAAACTTGCACGGTCTGTTCTTTCTTTTTGCGTAACTGTTCAGAGTCATGCAGATTTATAAATATTTGCCCTGGGGAGCCCTCTCA
>UQCM01000041.1 GCA_900539525.1 uncultured Blautia sp. | reverse complement strand
TTAATGTGTTAAGTTTTCAAAGTGCTATTGGTTGTCCATTTGTCGGGCAACTCATAAAATATTAAATCATAAAGTATTGCAAAAGCCCAGACTAATCCCAGAAATGTCAATGACAATTTGGAAATTTCGTACATTTTTGAAATGTAATGCGGATGAAAAAGAACTGGATGAGCAGTTTTTTAAATTGCTTAAAAATAAAAGAATTGTTTTGCAAAATCCCCTGGTGTGGTAATATATATATAAGATTGGCTACGGAGGTGTTAGATATGCCAGAAATTTCTTTGTTTTATGGGATTCGTGTGACAATGTATTATGAAGATCATAACCCACCACACTTTCACGCAGAATATAATGGAAATAAAGCACTTATAGATATAGTAGAAGCCAGAGTACTGAAAGGCGCATTACCATCAAGGCAATTAAAACTGATTTTAGCTTGGTGTGTGATTCATCAGGATGAATTGATGCAAAACTGGGAGCTTTCCAAAGATGGACTTCCATTAAATCGGATCAATCCTTTAGTTTAATATGAGAGGGGGATGAATATGTTTCCAAAAGTAGTACAGGTAATCCCATACAGAGACTATAAAGTAGATGTATATTTCGAGGATGGAAAAATAGTTTGTTATGACGCAAATCATCTCTTAGAAAAAAAGGTTTTTGAACGATTAAGGGATATAGATTTTTTTATGAATGCATGCACAATATTAAATGATTCATTGGCTTGGGATGTTACTGGAACCAGAGATGAAAGTAAATGTTTAGATTTGGATCCGTATATGCTATATGAATTAGAAAATGTAAAGGAAACAATTGTATAAATTTCGTTCGAATACTTTTTCAAAAAGCCAGATACCATCGCTGATACCTGGCCATGAAGAGAAGTGCTCAGTTGTTATAGGATGCTGTAGGTTAGCAGCAAGTATGCAGCACATATATCTACAAAGCTCTATTTTACGGGCTTCCACCGTTTCGCAAACGTTAATTTCGGTTCATAAAGAGATAATCAAGTTCACAATTCAGGGCGTCTCAGAACGATGTATTACACTCCAGGACTTCTGGTCGTGAATCGGAAGCAGATCAACAAAAAGAAAAAATCCGTTATTGGCATTGCCCTTACGATCGAATGTATTGTCTGTGTTTTGCAGGGGCTGCACCACACCTGGCTCATCAGCGGCATGGGTATCACCCTGATGACCTTATCCTTCTACCTGACGCTGGAAAACCCGGAGGCACTGCGGGTAGAGCTGACGGAGCAAAAGATGTCCATGCTCTACCTGAAAAGTCAGGTAAACCCCCATTTTCTCTACAATACGCTGGACACCATCCGCATCCAGGCTCAATTGAATGGCGACACGAAAGTGGCAGACCTTCTGATGCGACTGGTGGATTTCTTCCGGCTCAGTGTCAAGGTGGATCATTCCATGGTCACGCTGGACGATGAGATGGAGCTGCTGGAAGCCTACATGGAGCTGATGTGCTACCGCTACCCGGAGCTGGCCTGCGAATACGACATCGATCCTGATCTGGGCGGAACCCTGGTACCGAACTTCATCCTACAGCCTATCGTGGAAAACAGCCTGCTTCACGGCCTGAAAAACAAGGGCTACCGGGGCGAGGTGTCCATTTCCGCAGGGCGCTCCGGGGATGGCAGCCTAAAGATCTGCATCCGGGATACGGGCAGCGGTTTTGCCGGGGGCAGAAAAGCCGCCATTGATGAAATGCTGCGCTCCTATGACAGGCAGCCGCCGAAGCTCAGCGGCAACAGCATCGGCATTCTGAACGTGCAGAAGAGAATCAAGCTGCTCTGCGGGAGGGAATACGGCCTGTCTTATACGGAAAATGAGACGGGCGGTGTAACGGCTCACATTCTGCTGCCGCTGTCGGAGGAAACGAAATAGCCTAGGGTAGAGCAAGTATTGAGTTATAATGGCGAATGATTTCTGCGAAAAGTTGCATGTTGCCCGAAAAAGTCATTTGAAAAAGTTGATGGTTTTGCATAAAACTCCCTTGAAAAAGTTTGTGTTTCCGGATATGCTATAAGTCAGACGGGTTAAGGAGATGAAAACGCTATGCTGAAAAGAAAGATTGAACAAAATCTGACCGAATGGAAGAATACCGTGAATCATAAGCCGCTGATTATAAAAGGCTGTCGCCAGTGCGGAAAGACCTTCTCCGTTCTGGATTTTGCCAGAAAAAATTATGAGCATGTTGTGTATTTGAATTTCTTCGAGAATCCGGACTATGCTTCTGTGTTTGCCGGATCTCTGGAAATCGACAATATTGTAATGATGTTGTCCGCATTGTTGGGAAGTGAGGCTGTATTTGAAGCAGGTAAAACAGTTCTTATATTGGATGAAATTCAAGATTGCCCGGAGGCAAGAACGGCCTTAAAGTTTTTCCGAATAGATGGACGGTATGATGTCATCGGAACCGGCTCTCTGCTGGGAGTTAAGGGATATGGAAAGGAACCGAAATCTATTCCGGTAGGATCGGAAACAGTGATTGATATGTATCCGCTGGATTTTGAAGAATTCCTGTGGGCAAATGGGATTGGGTCACCCCTCATTGAAATACTGAAGAAGAATCTTGAAATGGAAACACCAGTGCCGGAAGCTCTTCACAACCGCATGAAGCAGCTCCTTTTGCAGTATACAGTGGTAGGTGGTATGCCGGACGCCGTGCAAACCTTTGTAGACACAAAGCAAATGAACAAAGTGCTGCGGATTCAGAGAGATATTGTTCGTTCCTATGAGGATGATATGGTGAAATACGCGGAGAAAAAGGACAAATCCCGTATTAAGGAATGTTTCCAGTCCATCCCGAAACAGCTCAGTAAAGAGAATAAGAAATTTCAATATTCTGTTGTAAAAAAGGGCTCGACAGCCTCAAAGTATGCAGGAAGCCTACAATGGATTGAGGATGCCGGAATTATCTCCCGGTGCTATAATCTTTCGATTACGGAGCTTCCTCTGGACGGAAATGCGGAGGAAGATGTATTCAAGGTCTATATGCGGGATTGTGGTCTGTTTGTCAGTATGCTGGAGGATGGTACACAATATGATATTTTGCAGGGCAATCTCTATGGATACAAGGGAGCAATTTTTGAGAACCTGATAGCGGATATTTTTGCAAAAATGGGACGTAAGCTGTACTATTTCCACAAGGACAGTGGTCTGGAAGTGGATTTTGTCATCCGATACAAGGGAGAATGTACGCCGGTCGAGGTAAAAGCAGCTACCGGAAACACAAAAAGTACAAAAACAATTCTTCGACACCCTGAAAAATACCATGTAAACAGTGCAATCAAGCTGGGAAACTATAATGTGGGCAGATCAGGACAGATTCTAACGCTTCCGTTGTATATGGCATTTTTATTGAGAGAGTTTTGATATTTCGGCTCGAAGCAGTCCCATCTCCGGTTTGATACCCTTTCCGCGTACGCCGGTCCTGCCGATGTGACATATGTCGATAAGGAAACCGGTGTGAATTACCTGTTTGTTCGGATGGGCTATGCCGACGGGAAGCCGGTCATTATAAAATAGGGAGAAGAATAACCATGTGATCTGTATGAAAGGAGTGATAAAACATGTTAGAGACAGGAACAAAAGCACCGGCCTTTGAGCTGCCGGATCAGAATGGAACCATACATACGCTGGAGGAATACCGGGGAAGAAAGGTCATCCTCTACTTTTATCCGCGGGACAATACACCGGGCTGTACGAAGCAGGCATGCGGATTCGGGGAGCTGTATCCTCAGTTTCAGGAGAAGGGGGCGGTTGTGCTCGGAGTAAGTAAGGACAGTGTGGCGTCGCACAAAAAGTTTGAAGAGAAATACAGCCTGCCGTTTACCTTGCTGTCTGATAAGGAACTTACCGTGATCCAGGCGTATGATGTCTGGAAGGAGAAGAAAAATTACGGAAAGGTCTCCATGGGAGTCGTGCGCACGACCTACCTGATCGATGAAGAGGGAATCATTATCCGGGCATTCGACAAAGTGAAGGCAGCGGATAATCCGCAGCAGATGTTGGGAGAACTGGAATGAGAATCATTATATCACCGGCCAAGAAAATGAATGAAGATACAGACACGCTGCAATATGCGGCTCTGCCTGTTTTTCTAAAAGAGACGGAAGAGATTATGAAGTGGATGCAGAAACGTTCTCTTTTGGAGGCAAAGAAACTCTGGGGATGTAATGATAAGCTTGCAGAACTGAATTTTGACCGTTTTTTGCACATGGATCTTTACCATCGCCTGACCCCTGCGATCCTGTCCTATGAAGGAATCCAGTATCAGTACATGGCTCCGGCGGTTTTTGAGGAAGGACAGTACGCCTATGTACAGGAGAATCTTCGGATCCTGTCAGGATTTTACGGAGTTTTAAAACCCATGGATGGAGTGACACCGTACCGGCTGGAGATGCAGGCGAAAGCCGGGATTGCGGGCAAAAGAGATCTTTATGATTACTGGGGGGACAGGCTCTACCTGGAGGTTCTGGACGAGAGCCGCATCATTTTGAATCTGGCGTCGAAGGAGTATGCAAAATGTATCAGCAGATACAGAGAACCGGAAGATCGGTTCATCACCTGCGTGTTTGGCGAATACGTCAATGGAAAAGTACAGCAGAAAGGCACCTACGCCAAGATGGCAAGAGGGGAAATGGTCCGTTTTCTGGCGGAAAACAGGATCACACAGCCGGAGGGTGCGAAGGATTTCAGAGGTCTGGGGTATGGATTCTGCAGGGAACTGTCCGGAGATGAGGAGTATGTTTTCCTGAAATAAAGGCAGGTACTGCGAAGAAGACCGTAAAGGTAACAGTAAAATAACATCATATCTGTGCAACGCAAAGGGTGAACAGTAACGTATGGGGCGAACTCTCAGGAGTTCGTCCTGTTTTTCTTTGACGAAATCCTGTTCTTATTCTATAATGAACAGGAACGAATCAGAATAGCGGACAGATGACGGTCTGCTGTTCTGTCCACAATGAACACTGAGGTGAGGACATGCATAAGAAGAAAGCTGTATTTTTTGATATTGACGGTACCCTGTGGAATGAAAAGAATGAAATTCCGCCAAGTGCCATAAAAGCGATCCACAGACTTCGTGAAAAGGGCAATCTGGCGTTTCTGTGCAGCGGACGCTGCCGGGCACATATCCGGAGCCGGGAGCTTCTTGGAATCGGTTTTGACGGAATCGTGTCAGGCTGCGGGACGATGATCGAATATGCCGGTGAAACTGTATTTTATAAGAAAATTGAGAATGAACTGGTGGAACACACCATCCGTACGGTCCGCCAGTATGGCTGCCGACCGATTCTGGAGGGCAGAGAGTATGTCTATCTGGATGAGGAAGAGTTCGCAGGGAGTTATTTCGGAAGGAAGCTGAGGGAAGAGATGGGAGATCATCTGCTGTCTGTTTCCGGACAGTGGGGAAAATGGGAAATCTCAAAGCTCACCTGTGCGACGGAATCAGCAGACACAGAGAGGTGCTTTGAGGCATTAAAGGAATCTTATGATTTTATGATCCACAATCCGGCTGTGGTAGAGATGGTGCCGAAGGGATATCACAAAGGAGTGGGGATTTCAAAGGTGTGTGAACTGCTGGGACTGGATCTTGAGGATACCTTTGCTTTTGGAGACAGTGCCAACGATCTGGGCATGCTCCGTACAGCAGGAACCAGTGTTGCCATGGGAAACGGTTCCGATGAGGCGAAAGCAGCAGCGGATTATGTGACGGATACGCTGATGGAGGATGGCATCTGGAAGGCCTGTGAACATCTGGAATTATTATGATACGGGGGAGTCTATGAGAATAGCAGTCATATCCGATACTCACGGCATCCTCCGCCCGGAGTTCATGGAGATCACAGAGGGCTGTGAGGCTGTCATCCATGGCGGGGATATCGGAAAGAGAGAGATTCTGGACAGACTCAGTTACGGGCGGCGGATTTACGCAGTGCGGGGGAACAATGATGGAGACTGGGCAAAAGGAATCGCCCCGTTACAGCGATTTCGACTTGCGGGACTGGAGTTTGTGGTGGTGCATGACAAAAAGGATGTCCCCTGGAACCTGGAAGGAGTGGATGTGGTGATCTTCGGACACAGCCACAGATATTCAGAAGAAATCCGTGACGGCCGGCTCTGGCTGAACCCGGGCGGCTGCGGCAGACGGCGTTTCAGTCAGGAGCTTACCATGGCAGTTCTGACAGTAACAGATGGAATATGGCAGGTGGAAAGGGTCGATCTGCCTCTGGAGAAAAAAATATGAATCAGTTAGTGACAGGAATCCTGGCGCACGTGGATGCCGGGAAAACAACATTATCAGAGAGTATCCTGTATGTAAGCGGAAGCATCCGGAAAATGGGGCGGGTGGATCACGGGGATGCCTTTCTGGATACATTTGAGCTGGAAAGAGCGAGAGGAATCACCATTTTTTCCAAACAGGCGCTTTTTACACTGGGAGACAGGCGTGTGACATTGCTGGATACCCCGGGCCATGTGGATTTTTCAGCAGAGATGGAGAGAACTCTTTCCGTGCTGGACTATGCGATCCTCGTGATCAACGGGGCGGACGGTGTACAGGGGCATACACGGACGCTGTGGCGGCTTCTGAAGCACTATAACATTCCTGTTTTTCTGTTTGTCAATAAGATGGATCAGAACGGAACAGATAAAGAGATGCTCCTTCAGGAGATTAGCAGCCGGCTGGATGACCGCTGCATCGATTTTTCAGGGCAGCAGGAAGAGGAATTCCTGGAAAATGTGGCCATGTGCGATGAGAGGGTGCTGGAAAGGTATCTGGAAACAGGAGAGGTTTCCACAGAGGAGATCAGAAGACTGATCAGAGAACGGAAGCTGTTTCCGTGCTACTTTGGTTCTGCATTGAAGATGACAGGTGTGAAAGAGTTTCTGGAGGGATTTGAGAACTATACCGTGATTCCGGAGTATCCGGAAGCTTTTGGGGCGAAGGTATTTAAGATTGCAAGAGATGAGCAGGGAAACCGCCTGACTTATATGAAGATTACCGGGGGCAGCCTGAAGGTTAAGGAAACGCTGCATGGACGGATGCCGGAAGGCGATGGAGAATGGGAGGAAAAGGCAGATCAGATCCGGCTGTATTCGGGAGCGCGCTTTACGTCTGTCACGGAAACCGGAGCGGGAAGCGTGTGTGCCGTCACGGGGCTTACTCAGACCAGGCCGGGACAGGGACTGGGTATCGAATCAGAAGCGGTGTTGCCGGTTCTGGAGCCGGTACTGACTTATCAGATTATCCTGCCGGAAGAATGCAGTGCGCATACCATGCTTCCGAAGCTGCGCCAGCTGGAGGAGGAAGAACCGGAGCTTCATATTGTCTGGAATGAGGAATTAAACGAGATCCACGCACAGCTGATGGGTGAGGTGCAGATTGAAATCTTAAAAAGTCTGATTCTTGAACGCTTTGGCGTAAAGGTAACCTTTGGTGCAGGGAATATTGTCTATAAGGAAACTATTCTGGAACCGGTCGAGGGAGTGGGGCATTTTGAACCCCTGAGGCATTATGCAGAGGTACATCTGCTTATGGAACCCGCAGAAAGAGGGAGCGGGCTGCAGTTTGCGTCAGACTGCAGTGAGGATGTACTTGACAGGAACTGGCAGAGGCTGATTCTTACCCATCTGGAGGAGAAAGAGCACCGGGGAGTGCTGACAGGCTCTGTGATCACGGATATGAAGATCACGCTGGTGGCGGGCCGGGCGCATCTGAAGCATACAGAGGGCGGAGATTTCCGCCAGGCTACCTATCGGGCGGTGCGTCAGGGGCTGAGAAAGGCAAAGAGCATCCTGCTGGAGCCATACTACGAGTTCCGGCTGGAGGTTCCCACGGAGATGCTGGGAAGAGCGATGACGGACATTCAGAGGATGAACGGAAGCTTCGGGACACCGCAGACGGAGGGCGTGACAACGGTACTTACAGGAAGCGCTCCGGTAGCATTGATGCGGGATTATCAGACGGAGGTGGCAGCCTATACGAGAGGACAGGGAAGGATGAGCTGCCTGCTGAAAGGCTATGAGCCATGTCACGATGAAGCGCAGGTAATTGAAATGACCGGTTATGATCCGGAACGTGATCTGGACAATCCCACCGGTTCTGTGTTCTGTGCCCACGGGGCAGGTTTTGTGGTGAACTGGGATCAGGTGGAGGATTATATGCATCTGGAAAACCGGCTCGTATCTGTCGAACCGGAAGCAGAAAAAGAAGAACCGGTTTTCATGGATAAGCGGAATCACAGCTATGGCTCCTGGCAGGATGAGAAAGAGCTGGAGGAGATCTTTACCCGCACCTACGGTCCTGTGAAACGGGAAAACGGCGGGAGTGTGAAGCATACCGTAAGCGCCCCCTCATACAGTCAGCCGGGGCGGATCAGGGAAAAAAAGGAGCAGAAGGAATATCTTCTGGTGGATGGCTACAACATCATATTTGCCTGGGATGAACTAAAGGAACTGGCTCAGACAAACATTGACGGGGCGAGAACCCGACTGATGGATATTCTGAGTAATTATCAGGGATATAAGAAGTGTACGCTGATCCTGGTGTTTGATGCCTACAAGGTGGAGGGGAATCCGGGCGAGGTATTGAAATATCACAATATTCATGTGGTATACACGAAGGAAGCGGAGACGGCTGACCAGTATATCGAGAAAACAGTACATGAGATCGGGCGAAAGTATCATGTCACGGTAGCCACCTCAGACAATCTGGAGCAGGTCATCATCCTGGGGCAGGGAGGCCACAGACTTTCGGCACAGAATCTGAGAGAAGAAATCGAAATGGCGGCTTCGGAAATCCGGGAAGAATGCAGGAAACTTCCATCCGGAGGGAAGAATCTTCTCTTTAACCATCTCGACGGTGAACTGGCAGAATATATGGAGGATGTGCGCCTGGGAAGAAAACAGATCGGAGAAGATCAAAAAGAAAAGTAATCATAAAAGCCCGCCTGCAAAATCATCTCTTTGAGGATGCTTTTTGCAGGCGGGCTCCTGTTTACTTGGACTTTACGATACTGATACCCATTCCATAGACACCGGGACCTGTGTGTGCCCCGACACTTAAAGACAGTGGATCATAGTACACATCAACTCCGGGGAATGCAGCTGTAAGCTCCTGTCTCCACTCCTCTGCTTTCTCTGGAGAAAGTCCTGCACCTGCCGTGCCGACTCTGACCTGGCTGATATCAGCATTTGCAAATCGTGTTCTGTAATCGTTTAACAGTGACTCGATCATCTTGGTCTTACACTTTTTCATACCGCGGAATTTCGCAAATGCATCCAGCTTTCCACCCTGAATGGTAAGGACCGGCTTGATGTTGAGGACTGTTCCAAGTGCAGCTGCCGCCGGAGTGACCCTGCCGCCTTTCTTTAAGAATTCCAGGGTATCAACGGCCAGATAGATGGAGGAATCATAGGCTCTTGCCTCCAGATCCTCTTTGATCTCTCTGGCGGAAAGGCCCTGATCTGCCATTTCCTTTGCTTCGATAACAGAAGCACGCATGGTGATAGAAATACGGTGGTTATCTACGACCATTACCTTGCCGTCGTAGTCTTCCGCCAGACTGATCGCTGTCCCGCAGGAAGCACTCAGGCCGCTGGACATGGGAATGTGTACGATTTCATCGTATCCGGATCTCAGGATCTTATCCCAGAGTTCCATCACATCTCCTGGTGAAGGCTGGGATGTGGAGATATCCTTTCCTCCTTTCAGACAGGCGTAAAATTCTTCTTCTGTAAGGTCAATTCCCTCAAAACGAACGTTTCCGTCTATGATCACGGGCATGGGAAGCAGAAAGATTCCCATCTCCTCTGCCTGGGCAGGGGTAATGCCACTGTTGGTATCCGTAATAATGGCTGTCTTCATAAGTATGATCCTCCTCCTTCTAATCCGTCCGCTCACTGCCCCAGAAGAACAGTGCGACAGTTCCCGGACCTGTATGACTTCCGATTGTGGTTCCGATATGGTTGATGACCACTTTTCCGTTCAGCTTCGGAAAACGTTCTTCGACGAGTCTGGCAACAGCCTGCGCATCCTCATAGCAGGCAGACTGGGAAATATAGCATTTTCCGGAATAATCAAGTCCGTTTTCCGCAAATTCCTCCATTTTGTCTACGATTTTCTGGATAACCTTTTTCTTTGTACGAATCTTGAAGCGGGGAACCAGGTGTCCTTCGCAGTCAACATTCAGAAGAGGGCATATATTCAGCATTCCGCCAAAAAATCCGGCTGTTTTTGAGATCCGTCCTCCTTTAATAAAGAAAGTAAGGTCAGTGGAGAAAAACCAGTGATGAAGATTTCGTTTATGTGTTTCCACCCACTCGTAAACCTCTGCGAGTGTCTTGCCCTCATCGCGCAGATCAGCGAGTCTGTCCATCAGAAGTCCGTATCCGGAAGAGGCCGCCAGAGAGTCTACGATCCGGATCGTCCGTTCGGGATAGCGTTCTGCCAGACTGTCTGCCGCAATCCTGGCGGAATTGATCGTGCCGGAAATTCCGGAGGAAAGGCATAGATGGAGGATATCCTTGCCATCCTTTAGAAATTGTTCGAAGTAAGTCTCATATTCATCGGCATTAATCTGTGAGGTTTTTGTTTCAGCGCCCTGCTGCATTTTGCGGTAAAAAGCATCAAAGGAGATGGAACGGCCCAGATCATCATTATATTGTTTTCCCTCCAGCTCGAAATGAAAGCAGATGTAGTGGATATCCCGTGCCGCAAAATGTTCTGCGCAAAGGTCTGCTGTAGAACAGCAGCTAATGATATAATTACTCATAATATATGTTCTCTTTCTTTCTGGGTGGTCTGTGCAGCAGGCGGGATTGTGCCTGCTGTTCTGATCAGTTACAACTGAAGTATATCCAGTGTGATAAATTGTAACACCTAACCGGTATAAATTCAACATTTTTAAACGAAAAAAGGTTTACCCGCTGAAAACAAAATGGAAACATTGAAAACAGTCGTTGACAAGGATTTTTTTTGATGCTATAGTAAACAAAACAGTAACTGTTCAGAGCCCATTTGCAAAACAGCCTTTTTGGGTCATGCCTTTTGCTTCTGTATGGCTCTCGCCATATCGATTAACAGATTGTTCTGAATAGCTGCTTTAAATTCATATTTTAGAGTAGAGGTCGCGTGATTCAAGAGTATCTCATCGGATGTATTCAGGTACAGAGGAGGGTGAGGGAAAGGGGAGAACGCCGAAAGGTGCAGTACCTGAAGCTGTACGCTTGGGCATACAGTTAAGAACTGTGTGACTCTCATCGGGAACCGGTGGGGAGCTCTCTGAAGAAGAAACGGACATATAGAAAAGATTCTTTGGAGCAGACCCTGAGGTCTGCTTTGTTTTTGAGGAGGGAAAAGAATGGCTATATTTACAGGAGCCGGTGTTGCGATTGTTACGCCGATGAAAGAAAATGGTGAAGTAAATTATGAAGTTTTGGGTGAACTGATCGAAGAGCAGATTGCAGGCGGGACAGATGCGCTGATCATCTGCGGTACCACAGGAGAAGCATCTACCCTGAGTCATGAAGAACATCTGGATGTCATTAAGTATGCGATCGACAGGGTTGCAAAGAGAATCCCTGTAATTGCGGGAACAGGCTCAAACTGTACAGAAACTGCGGTATATCTTTCACAGGAGGCGGAAAAATACGGTGCGGATGCACTTCTTCTTGTTACTCCTTACTATAATAAGGCGACTCAGAAAGGACTGATCAGGCATTTCACCACGGTAGCAGAATCGGTAAAGCTGCCGATCATCCTGTATAATGTACCGGGCAGAACCGGATGCAATATTCTTCCGGAAACAGCTGTAGAGATGGCAAGAAATGTAGAAAATATTGTGGCGATCAAGGAAGCCAGCGGAAATATTTCCCAGGTTGCAAAGCTGATGCAGCTGGCGGACGGATGTATTGATCTGTATTCCGGAAATGATGACCAGATCGTTCCGATTCTCTCCCTGGGAGGAAAAGGTGTGATTTCCGTTCTCTCAAATGTCGCTCCGAAGGAGACACATGATATCGTCCAGCTTTTCATGGACGGAAAGACAGAAGAGAGCTGTGCCCTGCAGTTAAAGGCTCTTCCTCTGATCGATGCGCTGTTCAGTGAGGTAAATCCGATACCGGTGAAGGCTGCACTGAAAATGATGGGCAAAAATGTAGGACCTCTTCGTGGACCTCTGACCGAGATGGAAGAGGCGAATGCTGCGAAGATGGCTGAGGCGATGAAGGATTTTGGATTGACACTGGCATAAGACCGGAAGGAGTACGAGATGACAAAAGTAATAATGCACGGCTGCAATGGTCATATGGGACAGATGATTTCCGGTCTGGCAAAGGAGGATCCGGAGGTAGAGATCGTAGCCGGAATTGATATCTGTGATAAACAGCAGAATGATTATCCTGTATTTACAAATATCTGGGATTGTGATGTGGAGGCGGATGCAGTCATTGATTTTGCGTCTCCAAAGGCAGAAGATACGCTGATGGATTACTGTGCAAAGAGGAAACTGCCGGTGGTTGTATGTACGACGGGGCTTTCTGAGGAGCAGATTCAGAAGGTGAAGGATACCTCCAAAGAGGTTGCGGTTCTTCGTTCAGCCAATATGTCTCTTGGTGTCAATACCCTTCTGAGGCTTTTAAAAGAGGCGGCGAAGGTCTTCGCTCCGGCAGGGTTTGATATGGAGATTGTGGAGAAGCATCATAGATTGAAAGTGGATGCTCCCAGTGGAACAGCACTGGCAATGGCAGACAGCCTGAACGAGGCACTCGGAAATGAATATACCTATACGTATGACAGAAGCCGGGAAAGAAAAGCGAGAGATGCGAAGGAAATCGGAATTTCTGCAGTGAGAGGCGGAACGATCGTGGGTGATCATGATGTGATTTTTGCAGGCACGGATGAAGTGATCACTTTCAGCCATACAGCATATTCCAAAGCAGTGTTTGGTAAGGGAGCGATTCAGGCGGCGAAGTTCCTTGCAGGAAGAGAGCCCGGGCTTTATGATATGAGTGATGTGATCGAGGCACAGTAGGAGCTTAAGTCAGGGAATAGGAGGTTGTCAGAGGGCAATCTCCTTTTGATTTGTGAAAAAAATATGAATAAGGTTGTCAGAGACATCTAGGGCGTCTATAATCTAAGGGAACCTGTGAAAGCGAAGATATCGTGATAACTATATGATTTTGCGAATAGACCCTGAATAGTTACATGTTTTTAAGAGGAGGAGGAGAATGAGAAGGCGTGTATATTTTGCATTTGCACTTGCGTTAAGTTTATCTCTGGCAGGATGTGCCGGACAGGAAAAGGGCACGGAGGCACAGACAGAGAGTCAGACAAAGACGGAGCTGGAGGTAGAGACGAGCCAGACGGAGGAGCCTGCGACAGAGAAGGTGGAAGAGTCAGAGCCTGCGGAAATAACGTCCGGACAGGTGAGTACGTTGATTGGCTCTCTGGTGGATCTTTCGATGGATCAGATGACGATTCTCTCAGATAATGGAAATGAGATTCTTTTATCTTTGGAAGGAACAGAGCTGGATTTCCGGAGGGGATTCCGGGTGGGAAATCTGGTGGCTGTGGAGTATACGGGCGAGATACAGGAAACGGACAGCAGCCATGGAACGGTCAGAGTCCTGCGGGCGGCAGATTCAGCGGATGTGCAGGAGTTGCAGGTATCTCCATCAGGTGATGGCAGAAGGGAAGATGCACAGGGCCATACGGAAATGGAGCCGGATGTGAAGGACAGTACGGAAACGGAGCCGGCTTCGCAGGGGAGCACAGAGACCGAAGAGGAATCGGGAACTGAAGCTGTTCCGGAAGAAGTACATATTTTATATGGAACGCTCAGGGATATGAGTCTGAACAGCATGACGATCCTTACAGAAGATAATAAGGAAGAGACCTTTGGCATCATGAATGTACGGATGTATTTTTCGAAGGGCATGAGCGTGGGATTGAAGGTTGCAGTGTCCTATACGGGAGAGTTCCATTCGGAAGAACGGAAGGTACTGTCCGTAATCGATGTTTTCAGGGAGGAAGATGGAACAGAAGTGGAAACGGAGTCCGGAAGCGAGTCAGGGACAGAAATTGAAGCAGAATCCGGAAGTGAGGCAGGAAGTGAAAAAGGAACAGAAGCTGACCAGAATGAGACAGATAAAGAGAACGTAACAAAGAGTACTGCAAAGTCTGAAAGAGATACAGAAAATGAAAAAGAAACGGAGAGTGAATAAGATGAAAGTGTTGTTGATTGAATATCCGAAATGTACGACCTGCCAGAAGGCAAAGAAGTGGCTGGATGCACATGGAGTGGAATATACGGACAGAAACATAAAGGAGCAGAATCCGACGGAAGAGGAACTGCGGATGTTTCATAAACGAAGCGGTCTTCCACTGAAGCGCTTTTTTAATACCAGTGGAATGATGTATAAAAGTCTTCAGCTGAAGGACAGGCTGCCATCGATGACGGAGGAAGAGCAGTATACACTGCTGGCTTCGGACGGGATGCTTGTAAAGCGCCCGCTGGTGGTGGCAGAGGATTTTGTGCTTACAGGATTTAAAGAAAAAGAGTGGGAAGAGTATTTGCTGACAGGAGAAAATCATGGGTGAGAAGCTGACGAAGAGTGATGTGAAGAAGATCGAGCAGGAAATCGAATACCGGAAGCTGGTCGTTCGAAAGGAGGCACTGGAGGCCGTAAAGGAAGCCAGAGCCCATGGAGATCTGAGTGAAAATTTTGAATATCATGCGGCGAAAAAGGACAAGAATATCAATGAAAGCCGTATCCGTTATCTGGAGCGTATGCTGAAGAATGCGCAGATTATTTCCGATGAGTCGAAAGCAGACGAAGTGGGGGTAAACGATACAGTGGTTCTTTTTTTTGAGGATGATGAGGAGGAAGAGACGTATCGTCTGGTGACAAGTATCCGGGGGAATTCTCTGGCCGGACTGATCAGCACAGAGTCGCCCATCGGAAAAGCAATCCTCCGTCATAAGGCAGGGGACCGGGTGGAGGTCCGTGTGAATGAGAATTACAGTTATTATGTAGTAATCCGTTCCATCGAAAAGACCGGAGAGGAAGACACAGACCAGATCAGGAAATTCTGATACAAAGATGCCGGAAGATGCAGGTCCCGTTTGAAGGTCTCTGCATTTTCCGGCATCTTCCTGAAAATGAACGTATTCGTACACGAATACATTTTATGTTTAAATGAGCCTGACGTCGATTTTTCCGTGCTTCGCACTCTCAAAATCGACGAAAACATTCGCAATCCGCTCATTTTTCTTCGAAAAATGGCTACTTGCTCATGTTTTGCGGGACCCATAGACATAAAAATACATGCAAGCATGTATTCTATGTCCATTTGTCCCCTGGCTCATTTCATGTATTACCAGGGATGAAATTCCCCGTTCGAGTCCATGGCTCCGTCATCCCGCAGTGTATAGGTGATTCCGTTTTTGTCTGCCCAGTTTCCGTTCGCATCTTTCGTGAGGCGTACAAGGGTGCCGTCGTTCCGGTAAAGATCAACAGCCTCTCCGGTGTCGGTACCTGTGACACCGCTTCCGTTGTCGCGGTATGCCGGCGGGTCGTAGTAGTACTGCGTTCCATTGCTGTCCTTTACACCGTTCTCAAGAAAGGTATAGACAGTTCCATTCTTGTCCACCCAGTCGCCGTTTTCGTTCTGGCTGGTGTAAATGGTATTTCCGGCTTCATCGAAAAAGTAGCGTTCCTCGCCGGAAGCAGTAAAACCCTGGGTTTCACCGGAAGATGTGTTCTGTGTTTCACTTTGTGTCTGCGTTTCTGCCTGTGTCTCAGACTGCGGTTCCGTCTGTGGCTCTGTCTGTTTTTGTGATTCGCTCTGCTTTTCTGTGACTGGCTCTGTCTGCTGGGCAGCGGCAGTTTCACTTTGCGTTTCTGGCTCTGTTCCTTTCTTCTTACATCCTGTAAGGGCAGACAGACAAAGGATGCCGATGCAGGCGAGAGCGATAAATTTGTTTTGAATTTTCATATAGTATCCCTCCAATTTGCTGTTCGATTGCCTGATACATCATCATTTTAGCGGAATTTGGAAAATATGTCAAATGTATTACACCTTGTTAAGGAAATATTAAGCACATAACGATGTTAGAGTAGTGTATATTTTCAGAAAATCCATTGAATGGCAGCAGGCAGGATGCTATACTCTTTCTAAAAATCATTGTAACGCTCCAGTATCCATTTGCAAAATTGCCTCTTGCGAGGCTTTCCTTTTGCTCATGTAGGGCTCTCGCCCTATAGATTTATAAAATTTGCCTCCGGTGAGCAAGCTCCCCAAGGCAAATATTTATAAATCTGCATGACTCTGAGTAGTTACCATTTAAAGGAGTAATCGCATGGATTCAGATGACACAGACGGGAATACGATCGGTCTGCAGCTGCTGGTACTGGCAGCCCTCACACTTGTTAATGCCTTTTTTGCCGGTGCAGAGATGGCGGTAGTTTCTGTAAATAAAAACAGGATCAGACGTATGGCGGAGAAAGGAGACAGGCGCGCCATTTTGCTGGAGCAGCTTTCTAAGGATTCCACAAAGTTTCTTTCTACGATTCAGGTGGCCATCACACTGGCAGGTTTCTTTTCGAGTGCGTCAGCTGCCACGGGTATTTCACAGCTATTCGGCAGATGGCTCGACAGTTTTTCAGTTCCATACAGTGAAATGTTCGCTGTGGTGACAGTAACGATTCTTCTGTCCTATTTCACGCTGGTATTCGGTGAACTGGTACCTAAAAGAATCGCATTGCAGAAAGCGGAGGCATTCAGTCTTCTGGTAGTAAGACTGGTTTTTGTCATTTCAAAGCTGCTTTCCCCCTTTATACGCCTGCTTACGTTGTCTACGAATGGCTTCCTTCGACTGATCGGCATGAAAACGGAGCATCTGGAGGAGGCTGTTTCCGAGGAGGAGATTAAAGCAATGCTGGAAATCGGAAGTGAAGCCGGTGTCTTTAATGAGATTGAAAAAGAAATGATCACATCCATTTTCTCATTTGATGATAAGACAGCAAGAGATGTCATGATTCCAAGAAGAGAAGTATTTGCGATCGACACAGGGGAACCCATTGAAGAGCGGATAGATGAGCTGCTGGAGTCCAGATATTCAAGGATTCCTGTCTATGAAGGGAAGATCGACAATATCGTTGGCGTCCTGCACATGAAGGATTTTCTGATTGAAATGAGAAAGTCCGCCGGCTTTCCGGATCATCTGAATACCCTGATGCGCAGACCGTATTATGTACCGGACAGCAAAAATGCGGATGAGCTTTTTAAAGAAATGCAAAGAACCCGGAACCGGATGGCGATTCTGATTGACGAGTATGGTGGTTTTTCAGGGATTGTTACGATGGAGGATCTGGTAGAGGAAATCATGGGTGAGCTCAGTGATGAGCATGAAACGGCAGCAGAGGAGATCCAGAAGGTAGATGATTCCACGTATCTTCTGAACGGGGGAATCCTGATCGAGGATCTGAATGCGAGACTGCACCTGACACTCAAAACAGAAAATTATGATACACTGTCCGGATTTTTGATTGAACAGATGGACTGCATACCGGAGAATGAGCAGGTGGATCCTGTCATTGTTGATCATTTTGTTTTTACGATCCTGGAGGTTTGCGATAAGAGGATACGGAAGGTACAGCTGAAAAAGGCAGTTGCACCATTTTCATAAATGTGTTAATATCTTCCTTGTGAGTACAGATGTATTTGAAGAACGTACAAACGGGAGGTAGTATGGCGGAAAAGAGTGAATATTTTGTTGTGAAGAAGAAAGCTGTCCCCGAAGTATTACAGAAGGTCGTGGAGGCAAAGCGGCTGCTGGAATCTGAGAAGGCTGTTACTGTACAGGAGGCAACAGAACAGGTGGGAATCAGCAGAAGCTCTTTTTACAAATATAAAGATGATATTTTTCCTTTTCATGACAATGCAAAGGGGAAAACGGTCACATTTGTCATTCAGATGAATGATGAGCCGGGATTGCTCTCGGATGTCCTGCATGTAGTAGCAGACTATCATGCAAATATTCTTACGATTCATCAGAGTATTCCCATCAACGGGGTGGCTTCTCTGACCCTGAGTGTGGAGATTCTGCCGGCCACCGGTGATGTGTCAGAGATGATCGAAGAAGTCGAGCAGAGAGAAGGAGTCATGTACTTAAAGATCTTAGGCAGGGAATAGAGCAGTGCAGCCTGGAAGCTGCCATACAGAAAGAAAGGATGGATAAATCAGATGATACAGATTGCAGTATTAGGATACGGTACCGTGGGAAGCGGAGTTGTGGAGGTCATCAATACCAACCACAGAAGCATTAATAAAAAGGCGGGAAACGAGATTAACATCAAGTATGTACTTGACTTGAGAGATTTTCCGGATGATCCGATTCAGCAGAAGATCGTCCATGATTTTGATATTATTTTAAATGATCCTGAAATTAAGATTATCGTGGAAGTGATGGGCGGTGTAGAACCGGCGTATACATTTACCAAAAAAGCGCTTCTGGCAGGGAAGAGTGTGTGTACCTCCAACAAGGAACTGGTGGCAAGACACGGGGCGGAGCTTTTGCAGATTGCCCGTGATAAAAATATCAACTATCTGTTTGAGGCGAGCTGCGGCGGCGGAATTCCGATCATCCGCCCGTTAAACTCTTCTCTGACAGCGGATGAGATTGATGAGATTACCGGTATCCTGAATGGAACAACGAACTATATCCTGACCGAGATGTTTGAGAAAGGATCAAACTTCGATGATGTTTTAAAGCAGGCACAGGAAAAGGGATATGCAGAAAGAAATCCGGAGGCTGACGTAGAGGGCTATGATGCCTGCAGGAAGATTGCGATTCTTTCTTCCCTGGCTTTCGGACAGCAGGTTGATTTTGAGGATATCTATACCGAGGGAATTACGGGAATTACTGCAGAAGATATCCGCTACGTGAAGACGCTGGGCAAAACAATCAAGCTTCTTGCATACAGCCGGAAAGTGGGAGAGAGCTTTTATGCGATGGTAGCACCTGAAATTGTGGGTGTCGATGATCCGCTGTATAGTGTAAACGGTGTGTTCAATGCGATCTTTGTACATGGAAATGTTTTAGGAGATGCCATGTTCTATGGAAGCGGTGCCGGAAAGCTGCCGACAGCCAGTGCGGTCGTTGCTGATGTGGTGGATGAGGCGAGACATCTGAACAGAAGCATCATGTCCTTCTGGAGCAGCAGCAGACTGAAGCTGACAGATATCAGCAATTCCTCGAAGAAATTCTTTGTACGTGTGAAAGGAGATCCGGAGACGGATCTGTCAAAGGTACATGAGATTTTCGGAACCGTTCAGCCAATCGTTCTTCCGGGACTGGAAGGAGAGTTCGGTTTTACAACAGAGGTGATGACTGAGGCGGCATACGAAGAAAAAGCAAAGCAGTATGGC
This sequence comes from uncultured Blautia sp., assembly GCA_900539525.1. Classification (GTDB taxonomy): domain Bacteria; phylum Bacillota; class Clostridia; order Lachnospirales; family Lachnospiraceae; genus Hominisplanchenecus_A. The sequence continues at coordinate 6,495 of UQCM01000041.1, read as the reverse complement.
AATGTGATCAGCAGAATACGAATGAGATAACATGATGCCAAGGGGCAAATGGACATGATTTTTCATGCTTGCATGAAAAATCATAGCTTTCGTATCGCAGGTGCAGCCATGCTGCAGAGGAGGCAAGTATGAAATATATTGTAGTTTTGGGGGACGGAATGGCGGATGAACCGATCAGCAGCCTGGGAGACAGGACACCGCTGGAGGCGGCCGTTACCCCGGTCATGGATGAACTGGCGGAACGATCAGAAATCGGTCTGGTACATACGATTCCTGATGGGATGAAGCCGGGAAGTGATACGGCGAACCTTTCCGTGATGGGGTATGATCCTGAAAAGTATTATACAGGACGTTCCCCTCTTGAGGCGCTCAGTATCGGTGTGCCAATGAAGGATACCGATGTGGCACTCAGATGTAATGTGGTGACATTGTCGGAGGATGAGCCATATGAGAAAAAGACGATCCTTGACCATAGCGCAGATGAGATCAGTACGGAGGAGGCGTCCATACTTCTCGATGCAGTTAAGAAAGAGCTGGAAAATGATATTTACCGGTTTTATACAGGTACCAGTTATCGCCATTGTCTGATCTGGGATCATGGATATGTGGCAGCGCTGACGCCGCCTCATGATGTGCTGGGACAGGTGATCGGAAAGTATCTTCCTGAGGATGAGGCACTGCGGATGATGCAGAAGAAGAGCTATGAGATCCTGGCAGATCATCCGGTGAATCAGCAGCGAAAAGCAAAAGGACTGAAGCCTGCCAACAGTATCTGGTTCTGGGGGGCAGGAACGAAACCGATCCTCACCTCCTTTGAAGAAAAGACCCATAAAAGGGGCGTCATGATCTCAGCAGTCGATCTGTTAAAGGGCATTGCCGTAGGAGCCGGGATGGACAATATTGTCGTACCCGGAGCGAATGGCGGTCTGGAAACGAACTACGAAGGAAAAGCACAGGCAGCGGTGGATGCGCTGACCCGTCAGGGATACGACTTTGCTTACATTCATGTGGAAGCGCCGGATGAGATGGGGCATCAGGGAAGTATCGAAAAAAAGATCAGAGCTATTGAGAATCTGGATGGAAGGGTCATCCGCCTGGTAAAAGAGGGAATGGATGCCTCCGGGGAGGAGTACCGTCTTCTGGTGCTTCCGGATCACCCGACACCGATCCGTGTGCGGACCCATACGGCGGATCCGGTTCCGTATCTTCTGTATGACAGCAGAAAAGCACAGAAAAACACCTGGAAATATTGTGAGCGCGATGCAAAAGAAAGCGGAAATTATATTGCGGAAGGGCATAAAATGATGGATTATTTATTCGAATATGAATGTCCGCTTTCCCGCAGATAAGGTTTGTGAAAAATAGCCGGATGAAAGATTTTGGTAACAGTTCAGAGTCATGCAGACTTTGAGGATCTTTCACCCGGCTATTCCTGAAAGAAATATTCGCTTATACTTCTCCGGTCAGATTTCTGTAAAACAATATGGTGGTCATTTCCATGTACGGTACCAGCCAGAGCATCCCAATAAAGCAGGTCAGGACAGACAGCAGAACCAGACCGATAAAGCTCAGCTGCAGATAGAAATACCGTCCTTTGTTTCCTTTCATCAGTGCTCTGCTCTCACGCATCAGTTGAAGAACCCCTTTTTCAGGCGCATCCAGATACAGGTAGAACACCTGAGAATAGGAAAGCTCCAGGATAACAGCAAAAACCGTTCCTGCAAGAAACGCGAGAATGGCAAGAACAGAAAGCAGAACACTTTTCGTAAGAAGGCCAAGCACCAGAAACAGACCGCCCGGAAGCATACATGCGCCTCCAAGGAGAGAAATCAGTAGGTAAGTCAGAATGATCCTGTCCGGCTGATGTGTAAATCCGTACAGAAGATCACTGAGGCGGGTATCCTGACCTCGACTGATGTTTATGACCATCTTACTGAGTCCTACGGATAAAACGGCAGAAAGAAGACCGACAATAAACGTGCAGACGGTATAGAGGATCTGCGAAAGGGTATTGTTCTGGGGAAAGACAGCAGTCAATATTCCGGAAACAATAATGGAAGCAAAGGAAATCACCAGGACAGCTCCGATCAGAAGCCCGTAATGACCTGCAAGTAATCCCTTTGCCATGCCTTTTAGTTCAGAGGATGATTTTTTCATAGCACATAGATTCCTTTCTTATACGAAATAGCTCATAGCATCATGGAGTCAGATCCATTGACTCCGACAACTTTTGTGTAACGGTTCAGAGCCATGCATTCCGCAAAAGGAAAGCCTTGAAAGAGGCGGTTTTGCGAACGGGTTCTGGACAATTACTTTTCTGTAAGTATATCATATACCTATCGAAAAAAGCAACTATACCAGTCACTTACTATTCACACGTCAGCCAGTTCGAGGTTACTTTTCAGAGTCCATTCGCAAAATCCCCACGGCAAATACTTATAAATCCGCATGGCTCTGAACGATTACAAATCATTTGGGAGGAAGAATGCATGGAACAGGAAAGACGAAATCTTTATATCATCGGATGGATTCTGCTGGCTCTGGCAGGAGTATTAATGGGAATTTCCAGGGGGCTGAATGTTCAATGGAACCGGCTGACGCTGCCGTGTATTTTTCACAGTATTACAGGACTGTACTGTCCCGGCTGCGGGGGCACGCGGGCAGTCAGGTTTCTTATACAGGGCGAGATCCTGAAATCCATCTATTATCATCCTTTCGTACTTTATGGGGCAGTACTTTATGTGTGGTTTATGCTGTCAAACAGTATGGAGTATCTCAGCCATGGAAGGATCCGTATCGGGATGCGTTACCATAAATGGTATGTAGTGGCGGGTGTCGTTATTCTTATTATAAACTTTATCATAAAAAATGGAGTACTGCTCATCTGGCACTATCCGATGATTGGGTGAGCTTGCAAACCAGACGTTGGAACATAGAAAAAGGTCATATATTTTCATTCTGGTATGAAAATACATGACCTTTTTCTTCTGCTACAATAAAATGACCGGTCCGGTATCAATTTTTCTGTAACTATTCAGAGTCCATTCGCAAAATCGCCTCTACGAGGCTTTCCTTTACAATTTTTCTGTGCTTTGCACTTACGAAATCTCCCGGATCATAAAATATCATCATCCGGATTGATCGGGTTACCATAGTCATGGTCATCCTGATCATACCCGCCATAATTGCGGAAGAATTCGTCCAGGCTGTCGCTGTCAAAATCGTCTCCCATATAGTATTCCATATATTCTTTGACCTGTTTCCGGGAACCTGTGTTGTTCATGAAAACCAACAGTGAGACACAGGTAAGAAGAATGGTAAGTCCAAGTCCGATCGTGGAAAGAACGATTCCCGTCTTTGCCCGTCCCTGCATATGCGGCTCCTTACCTTTTGAAAGAATGGCGAAAAGAATTCCCAGTGCAGCCAGAGGGATGCTCACATAACAGCAGCAGCACAGAGTCAGTGACAGAATGCCCAGTGTCAGTGCAGCTGAAGCAAAGCCATTCGGTTGATAAGGATCCGCAGGCTTCTGTACGGAATTGCAATCATAGCTGCCGCCGTAATCGTTACCGCCAGATGGATTGCTGTTATAATGATAGTTGTTGTCATAGTCATAGTTTGATGGATCATTTTCGTAGTTCCGGTTATTTTCGTTATCCATAAGATCTCCTTTACATCAGACTCTGAACTGTTATAAAACAGAGTCATGCAGATTTATAAATATTTGCCCTGGGGAGCCCTCTCACCGGGGACAAATTTTAAAAATGGACTCTGAACAGTTACCAGAATGTTGATTTTTCAGCTTTATGATTTTATGATAACATAGACAAAAATGAAACACAAGTGCTATACTGTAACTCACGGCATATTCAGAGGCGTTACGTTACTATTCACACGCCAGCCAGTTCGAGGTGTTTTCTGTGAGTGTAGCGAAGCGAAAGTCACAGAAAACAGTCACATTCTGTGTCATTGCTCTGAAAATGAATGTGTCAGTACATGAGTGAGAGGAGTTCAAATCAAGAAGGAGTATAAAGATATGGATATTAATAAAAAACTGGCCGAGGAGCTTTCAGTAAAGCTCTGGCAGGTGGAGGCGGCAGTAAATCTGATTGATGAAGGAAATACGATTCCCTTCATTTCGCGATACAGAAAGGAAGTAACGGGCGCCTTAAATGACGAAGTGCTGAGAAAGCTTTCTGAGCGTCTGAACTATCTGCGGAGCCTGGAGGAGAAGAAGAATACAGTGATCGCGGCTATCGGGGAGCAGGGAAAGCTGACAGAGGAACTGAAAAACCAGATCCTGGCAGCGGAGACCCTGGTAGTTGTGGAAGATTTATACCGTCCTTATCGTCCGAAGAGAAGAACCAGGGCGATGATCGCAAAAGAAAAGGGACTGGAGCCTCTGGCTAATATCATTCTCCTGCAGATGGCAAAACGTCCCGTGGAAGAGGAAGCAAAATCCTTCCTGTCGGAGGAAAAAGAAGTGCATACGGTAGAGGAGGCGATCGAAGGGGCAAAGGATATTCTGGCAGAAGCTATTTCGGATGAGGCATCCTATCGCATCCGGATCCGTGACCTTACGGTCAGGGAAGGCCGTCTTGTTTCCACTGCAAAGGATAAGGAGGCACAGTCTGTATACGAGATGTACTATGAGTATGATGAGGCAGTCTCACGGGTAGCGGGGCATCGAACGCTGGCGCTGAACCGTGGAGAGAAAGAAAAATTCCTTACCGTAAAGGTGGAGGCACCCCAGGAACGTATCCTTCAGTATCTGGAGAGACAGGTCATCAAGAGAGACAATCCCTATACCACACCTGTCCTGCGAGATGTTATTGAGGACAGCTATAAGCGTCTCATCGCTCCGGCTATCGAGCGTGAGATTCGAAATGATCTGACAGAAAAAGCGGAGGAAGGGGCGATCTCAGTCTTTGGCAAGAATCTGGTCCAGCTCCTGATGCAGCCGCCCATTGCCGGAAAGACGGTACTGGGCTGGGATCCGGCTTTCCGTACCGGATGCAAGCTGGCGGTGGTGGATCCTACTGGAAAGGTGCTTGATACAAAGGTGATCTATCCCACAGCTCCTACGAATGAGACGAAGATCCGTGCGGCAAAGGAGACCTTAAAAAGTCTGATCAGAAAGTACGGAATCACCCTGTTTTCCGTGGGAAACGGAACGGCTTCCAGAGAGTCGGAGCAGATTATTGTGGAACTGCTGGGCGAGATCAAAGAGCCGGTACAGTATGTGATCGTCAATGAAGCCGGTGCTTCTGTTTATTCCGCCAGCAAGCTGGCCACGGAGGAATTTCCGGATTTTGATGTGGCACAGAGAAGTGCCGTCTCCATTGCAAGGCGTATTCAGGATCCCCTTGCCGAGCTGGTAAAGATCGATCCGAAATCCATCGGTGTAGGCCAGTATCAGCATGATATGAACCAGAAGAGGCTGGGCGAAGCCCTGAGCGGTGTCGTGGAGGACTGTGTAAATAAAGTGGGTGTGGATCTGAACACCGCTTCCGCATCCCTGATGGAATATGTATCCGGAATTTCAAAGACCATCGCAAAAAACATCGTAACCTACCGGGAAGAAAACGGACGTTTTACTGACCGCAGACAGCTTCTGAAGGTGTCAAAGCTTGGACCGAAGGCATACGAACAGTGTGCCGGATTTATGCGTATCCAGGGAGGAAAAAATCCTTTAGACGCTACCAGCGTCCATCCGGAGAGCTACGAGGCGGCAGAGAAGCTGCTGGACAAGCTGGGTTATACCACTGCTGATATCACAGGAGGAAAGCTCTCGGGCATATCGAAGAAGGTGGGGAACTATAAAAAGCTGGCAGAAGAACTGGGAATCGGAGAGATTACCCTGCGGGATATTGTTAAAGAACTGGAAAAGCCGGGACGCGATCCCCGTGATGAAATGCCCCGCCCGATCCTGCGAAGCGATGTACTGGACATGAAAGATCTGACCCCGGGTATGGTGCTGAAGGGAACCGTGCGAAACGTCATCGACTTCGGTGCTTTCGTAGACATCGGCGTCCACCAGGACGGCCTGGTCCACATCTCCGAACTGAGCAGCAAAAAGTTTGTGAAACACCCGCTGGAGGTAGTGAGCGTGGGAGATATTGTAGAAGTAAAGGTGCTGAGCGTAGACCTGAAGAAAAAGAGGATCGCACTGACCATGAAACTGTAAAAAAGGAGTTCTCCGGAACCGGAATGGTTCCGGAGAACTCCTTTTTCTGCGTATGTAAGCATGCGGAAAAGTGTACACTTTACTCAAAAAAATCGGTAAAAGTATATCAGGTAAATGGAAAGGTTTTATAGAACAGAGTTTATGCCGATGTTAATAACATATAAATAAAACTAAAAACTATATTAGTATTATTGACAAATAATTATTATAATTATACAATAATGATGCCAGGGTCAAAAGGTTATGATTTTCATGCTTGCATGAAAAATCATGACTTTGGGATCCGCTAAACATGAAAAAGTAGCCAT
>UQCM01000040.1 GCA_900539525.1 uncultured Blautia sp. | reverse complement strand
ATTGACGGGGCTAATGTTTCACTTATTTTGGGACATTTTCAAAAATGCTTGACACACTTTTCTGTAAGCTTCGCAAACTCGCCCCGGACGACAGCAGCCAGTGCCACCGGAGAAACTTTGAGCGTGGTGCCGATGCGTCCGCCGCTCACATAGATCTGTGAAAAGCTTTCTGCACTCTGGTCGATCACGGTGCGGAACTGCTTCTTCATCCCCAGGGGGCTGCAGCCGCCCCGCACGTAGCCGGTGATTCTTGTGATATCCTTCACATGAATCATTTCCACAGACTTTTCCCCCACGATTTTTGCCGCGGTCTTTAAATGCACTTCCTTCGCAATGGGAATTACAAACACATAGTATTCACCGCTTTTTCCCTGAGCCACCAGTGTTTTAAAGGATTGCTCCACCGGAGCACCTGTCTTTTCGGCGGTGTGGAGGCCATCAATAAACTCATCGCACTCGTACTGGATCGTTTCATAGGGAATTTTATTTCTGTCAAGAATACGCATTGCATTCGTTTTTGTTTCTTTTGCCATTGTTTGATACCATCCTTTCTTTTCTCAGACGACAGGAGCTTTTGCATAGGATTTAGCCCAGAGCCGGGCGGTTTTCATATCCTCCACCAGAAGACGTGCCAGATCAAACTGACATTCCGTTGCGGGAGTCGTTTCGCTTTCTTTGTTCTGAGCCTTATGTATTGTATATTTTAATCCTATTTCCGGATTTTAACAAGATGGGGGGAATACTGGATACTCATACACGGTTACTTTCGTTACTTTTCGCCCTGTGATCGGTAACATTGACATCGCTGGTATCCGATGCTAAGATAGGATTCAGCAGAATACTCTGAACAGTTACCAGGTAATTATGAAAGAAGGAGGATATATGCAGGCATTACTTGAATGGCTGGATGATCCCGAAGTATTCCGGGTGAATCAGCTTCCGGCCCACAGCGACCACAGATTTTATTTTCATGAGGAAGATTACGAAAGACAGGAGTCTTCCTTTGTGCAGCAGCTGAATGGAACGTGGAAATTCCATTATTCCCGGAATGCCATGAGCCGTCCGGTGGATTTTTACCGGATGGATTATGATTGTTCCGGATTTCAGGAGATAGAGGTTCCGGGACATATCGAACTGGCCGGATACGATCAGATTCATTATATCAATACCATGTATCCCTGGGAGGGGCATGAGTTCCGGAGACCTGCAGGATGTGGACTCAAAGGAGAAGAAAAGGAAGGGCAGTTCAGCCGGGCACCATACAATCCTGTGGGCTCCTATATCTGCCGGTTTGATCTGGAGGAGAACCTCAGAGGGAAGGAAGTCTCTGTTTGTTTTGAGGGTGTCGAGCAGGTGATGTATGTATGGCTGAACGGCGCCTTTGTCGGATATGCAGAGGACAGCTTTACCCCATCGGAATTCGACCTGACTCCGCATCTTTGGGAAACAGGAAATGTGCTGGCTGTGGAGGTACATAAGAGAAGTACGGCAGCATATCTGGAGGATCAGGATTTCTTCAGGTTCTTCGGGATCTTTCGAGATGTGAAGCTGTATGCAAAGCCGCAGCTTCATGTGGAAGATCTGTGGATCCGGACAGAACAGCAGGAATCAGGAGAAAAAGCTTCCGTTCATCTGAACCTGAAGCTCTCAGCAGGTAACAGAATGAAGAATCTGGTGTCAGGGCAGGGTCATGTGGAGATCCGTATCCTGGATCAGGAGAGGATCTGTGTCAGAACAGAAGCAGCAGCCGGGAAAGAAATGGAGCTTACATACCATATGCCGGAAAAAGTGACACTCTGGAATCACAGGAATCCGCATCTGTATCTGCTGGAAATCCGCCTCTTCGACCCGGGAGGAAAGCTTCTGGAAATCGTACCATACCGGTTTGGTTTCCGGAAGATTGCGCTCAGAGATAAGATCATGTGCTTAAACGGAGAAAGACTTATTATCAACGGTGTAAACCGTCACGAGTGGAGTGCAGAAAGCGGTCGGGTGATTACGCAGAAAGAAGAACTGTGGGACATGGAGTGCATCAAACGCAATCACATCAATGCGGTACGGACCTGCCATTATCAGGATCGCCTATCCTGGTATGAATTGTGTGACAGGGAAGGAATCTATGTCATGGCTGAGACCAATCTGGAGACGCACGGCTCCTGGCAGAAGCAGGGACAGGCAGAACCCTCCTGGAATGTTCCGGGAGATATGGTACAGTGGGAGGCAGCTGTCATAGACAGAGCCAGGACGAATTTTGAAGTGCTGAAGAATCACACCTCGATCCTGTTCTGGTCACTTGGAAATGAATCGTATGCAGGGGAAGTGCTGCGTCGGATGAATGCTTTCTATAAAGAAAAGGATGAGACCAGACTTGTTCATTATGAAGGTGTGTTTCACAACAGGGCCTATGTGGATTCCATATCTGATATGGAGAGCCACATGTATTCATCGCCGGAGAAGGTGGAGGAGTATTTAAAAAATAATCCTCAGAAGCCCTTTATCCTGTGTGAATATATGCATGATATGGGAAATTCGCTTGGAGGAATGAAGTCTTATATGGATCTGCTGGAACGATATGAAATGTACCAGGGAGGATTTATCTGGGATTTTATCGATCAGGCATTATGGAGAGTGGATGAAGTTACCGGACAGAAGGTGCTTTGTTATGGGGGAGATTTTGATGACAGGCCGTCGGATTATGAATTTGCCGGAAATGGCATTGTTTTTGCAGACCGCACAGAGAAACCGGCGATGCAGGAAGTGAGGTATTATTATGGATTGCACAGATAAAAGAATCCGGATCATTTATGGTGATGTGACACTGGGCGTGGAGGGAGAGGGCTTTCACTATCTGTTTTCGAGGCAGACAGGGGGAATGGAATCGCTGGTTATGGAAGGAAGGGAGTGGCTCTACCGGACCCCGAAGCCGACCTTCTGGCGTGCGACGACAGATAATGACAGAGGAAGCGGTTTTCCTTTGAAATCAGGTATGTGGATGAGCGCGGATCTATTTATCCGATGCAACGGTATGAAGGTAAAGGTGGATGATCAAGAGGTTACGACGCTTGAAGCCCCCGCAAATAACTGCCACACCAATCATGAGTATGCACAGACGGTGGAGATTACTTTTCTTTATGAGACGATTACCGTGCCGGCTACGGTCGTGGAGGTCGCATATCAGGTGGATGCATCCGGAAAAATACTGGTGCGTGTATGGTATCACGGAAAGAAGGACCTTCCGGAGCTTCCGGTATTCGGAATGCGGTTTATTATGCCGACAAAAGCCCTGGGTTATCGATATCGGGGACTGTCCGGTGAGACCTATCCGGACAGAAAGGCAGGAGCCCTCCGTGGTGAGTTTGAAGTGGAAGGACTTCCTGTAACTCCGTATCTGGTACCGCAGGAATGTGGAATGCATATGGATACAGAATGGGTGATTGTTTATAGAAATACTGCGTTAGATAACACTGGTCGGGCGTCTGAGACAACAGGTTTGAAAATTTCAGCTGTGGGTGAGAAGTTCGGATTTTCCTGTCTTCCGTATACGGCACAGGAACTCGAAAATGCTTCCCATCAGGAGGAACTGCCACCGGCAAGGAGAACGGTTCTATGTGTTGCGGGCGCAGTCAGAGGTGTCGGGGGCATCGACAGCTGGGGATCTGATGTGGAAAAAGCGTATCGGGTCAGCGGCGAGGAGAATCTCACACTGTCTTTTGCAATCGAAAAGGCAGTGTGAGAAGAAATTCTTATACTGCCTGATTCCCCCTTATCTCACCGGCTGCCTCAAAGCCCTTTTTGGCGGCGATTACTGCGATGATCTCATTGATAACAGCAGCTGCCGCAATGGTTCCTGTTACGATCCGGGCAAGCTCCGGTTCCGGTCCTGCCAGTACAGAGCAGATGATCCCGGTAAATACGAGGAATACTCCGGAGTGAGGCAGCAGGGTGAATCCAAGATATTTCTGGACGGTGACAGGCATTTTTGTGGATTTTGCACCAAATCTTGCACAGAAGTATTTACCGCAGGCACGTGCAGCGATATAGACGAAGGTATAAAGGCCTGCTCCCAGGATCAGATGGTAATCCAGCGGTGACCCGAGATCCACAATGGCTGCCAGAAGGCTGATGCCCAGAATGGGATTAAACAGTTTCACAAGCCGCTCCAGCTGATCTTCTTTCAGCATGTTGGGGAATACAGCAGAGTAGGCCACACCCATCAGCATGATTTTGTTTCACTCCTTTCTGCGATTCCATAAAGGAAAAAGTCTAGAATCCGCGGGATATTTGTTTCGTGAGCCTCTACCTTTGTTTCAAGATCCGTATTCTGGAAGGCAGGGCTGCAGAAGTATCCGTTAAACATTTTCTGAAACAGTGAAAAGTAGTGCAGTGCGTCTTCGTCGGTAACATCGGGACGCAGAGACAGCCGGGATATGGTCTTTTTATATATCCGGAGATTCAGGTTGTCAAAGGCTTTCAGACTTTCTGAGACCGGCTCTTTCAGATGCTCCGGCGGATCCAGCAGGGCTTCGAAAAAGATATATGCTTCGGACCGGTGTTCCCTGAAAAACCGCATACGGGCACTCATATAGTGTTCGATGCTCTCTTCTGCATTTACCTGTTCCATATAATTTACCAGATGGTCACAGCTTTTTTTTACACAGAGAATGTACAGTTCATCTTTGTCTTTAAAGTTATGGTAGACGAGTCCCTTATGAATTCCTCTTTTGCAGATATTGTTGATACTGCCGCCGTTATAGCCGCTTTTGCCAAACTCTTCCATGGCTGCATCCAGTATCTTTGCTCTTGTTAATTCTGTCCTTTCTTCCTGTTTCATATGCACATCCCTTTCTTCCTATACACCTTCATAAAATGAACGCAGATAAGCATTCCCTGCCCCAAGTGTGCAGAACATTAGACGGCGGGCAAGGAGATACTTTTCACCTGCGGATATATACTACAACTTATTGACCATATAGTCAATAAATGCTTCTGAAAAAACCGCATATTTTTCAATGAAAATCCTGTGAAAAATGCATGCAAACCCGTATGATTTACAAATCGTTTATTTACATTTCAGGGATACGTGATAAAATGTGAGGGTAGAGCAAAGTAATAATGAAACGATTATTTAGTAAAGGATAAGGGGTATGAAGAAAGGTACAAAGACAGTTTTATTTGTGTTTAGTGTAGTGTTTCTGATTATGATCGCTATCTATCTGGGAGTGAGTGTTTATTTTATCAACCGTTTCTTTCCGGGATCTGAGATTAACGGGATCGATGCATCCGGGAAGACCGTGGAACAGGTGGAGGAGCTGATTGCCACGGATGTACAGGATTATACGATTCTTCTGAATCTCAGAGATGGGAAGGCTGAGGCGATCGACGGGGGACTGATGGATTTTTCCTATGTATCCGATGGAGCGGTCCAGGCTCTGAAAAATGAGCAGAATTCCTTCTTCTGGCTGTCGGCATATTTTAATCCGACTACTTATACGATGACAGCACAGACGACCTATGATGAGGGGATGCTGAAAAAGGCCGTCGACGCTCTCGAGTGTCTGGATGAGAAGAATGTGACGAAGCCGAAGGATGCAGAGCTGAAGGAGACGGAGGACGGATATCAGATCGAGCCGGAAGTAGAAGGGAATGAGCTGGATGCCGAAAAGACCTGGGAGGTCGTGAAAGCAGCTGTCGATGCCGGACAGACGGAGGTGGATCTGGAGGCGGCTGACTGCTACAGAAAGCCTGCCATTACTTCCGAAGATGAAAAGCTTAAGAAAAGAGCAGAGAAGCTGAATCAATATTTTCATGAGGTGATTACATATAAGATCGGCGACGCCAGGGAGATCCTGGACTACAGCACGATCCGCGACTGGATGACGATGGACGATGACCTGAATGTATCGTTTAACTGGAACAAGGTGGCCGACTGGATGACAGCACTGTCAAAGAAATATGACACCTTTGGAAATAAAATGGATTTTACCACTTCTCTGGGTGAGACCGTTTCCGTGAAGCATAAGACCTATGGATGGAAGATCGACGAGGCCACAGAGGTGGATGCCCTGCTGGAAATCTTAAAGAAGGCGGAGTCAACGGAGCGCACGCCTGTCTATCTGGAGTCGGCAAGGACGTACGGGGAAGATGGAAATGACATTGGTGACACTTATGTGGAGATCGACTATACAAACCAGCGGATGTGGTTCTACAAGGATGGAAAGCTTCTGGTAGATACACCGGTCGTCACAGGGAACACCAGTAAAAAATGGGGTTCTCCTGAAGGAATCTTCTGTATATACAATAAAGAGGAAAAGGCAATTCTAAAGGGTGAGGATTACAAGACACCGGTGGATTTCTGGATGCCGTTTTCCGACGGAGTGGGTATCCATGATTCCAAGTGGAGAGATAGCTATGGCGGTTCGATCTATAAGACAAGTGGGTCCCACGGATGTATCAATACACCCTGGCAGCAGGCAAAGATTATTTTCGAAAATATTTCCATCGGAGATCCGGTCATCTGCTATGGTGGTGCAACGGATCAGGGCGGCAGTACCACAAATATTCCGCAGCCCCCTGAGACAAGAGTGATCAATGAAAAAGGGGAAGATGTCACGGATCGGAAAAAGAATGGAACCGGAGAGGAAAATAAACAGGACGAGAGTGATAAGCTCCCGGTTGTGGATATGGATTAAGGAGGAGGCATATGAAAATAGTAGTTCTGGCAGGAGGTATCAGCACGGAGAGGGAGATTTCCATCGTGTCAGGTACAAAGGTTTGCGAGGCATTGAGAGAAAAGGGTCACAGGGCGATTCTGCTGGATGTATATTTCGGGCAGGAGGGCGCCGATCCGCAGGAGGCCTTTAAGGAGGTGTATGATATAGAGAAAGCGGCAGCTTATATCAGAAGCTTCGACAGCCGCGTTGCAGAATGTGTAGCTGCGGGAAAAGAGTTCTTCGGTCCACAGGTCCTTGCGCTGTGCAAGGCGGCAGATATGGTATTTATGGCACTCCATGGGGAGAATGGAGAGAATGGAAAGGTGCAGGCGGTTTTTGACCTGTTTGGCATTTCGTACACGGGAAGCGGTTATCTGGGCAGCGCTCTTGCTATGGATAAAGGCCTGTCAAAACAGATTTTCCGGGAAAACGGGGTACCGACCCCGGCGGGCGTGCTGATACATAAGGATGAACCGCGCAGAACTGCAGCAGAGTATGGGGTGGGACTCCCCTGTGTGGTAAAGACCTGCTGTGGAGGCTCCAGTGTGGGTGTCTACATCACAGAAACAGAGGAAGCCTTTGAAAAGGCTCTGGAGGAGGCCTTTGATTACGAGCCGGAGGTAGTGATCGAAGCCTATGTCAAAGGCAGGGAGTTTTCCGTAGGTGTGGTAGATGGTGTGGCTTATCCGATCATTGAGATCGCACCGCTTCAAGGCTTTTATGACTATAAAAATAAATATCAGCCGGGAAGTACGATCGAGACCTGCCCGGCAGAACTTACCGAAGAGCAGACGGAGGAGATGCAGGGATATGCGGTAAAGGCATACGAAGCATTGCGCCTGCAGAGCTACGGCCGCATTGACTTTCTGATGAATGAAGCAGGAGAGATGTTCTGTCTCGAGGCGAACACGCTGCCGGGGATGACGCCTACCAGCCTGCTCCCGCAGGAGGCACAGGCACTGGGCATGTCCTTTGCAGATCTCTGTGAGAAACTGATCGAAGTAAGCAGCAACCATTGAGAACGTTTATCTTGGAAGTAGATAAGACTCCCACCTCTATAGGTGGTGAGTAAAACAAATTTGTCTTGGTGGGAGTCCAATCTCCTTCCAAGATAAAGCCTCCGGCGGATCGCAGGCGTGGTCAGTGGAAGAATGCTTCGCATTCGACCACACCGCGGCAAGTACGCCAAGGCGTACTTGAATGTAAAGGGTGAAAGAAATATGAAAAATATGACTCCACACCGTATCGCAGAAGTCTGTGGCGGTATTTATCATGGAACAGAAGAACAGGGCAGACAGGAAATCGTGAGTATCACCACAGACAGCAGGCAGGCAGAAGATGGCTGTCTGTTTGTGGCAGTAAAGGGTGAGAGAGTGGACGGGCACGACTATATCCCGTCGGTATTTGAGAAGGGAGCACTGTGTGTGATTTCCGAACAGGAACTGGAGCAGTCGGAAGGAGCCTGGATCCGTGTGGAATCTTCCCTTCAGGCAGTGAAGGATATGGCGGAGTATTACCGCAGGCAGCTGGATATCCGGGTGGTAGGTATCACCGGAAGCGTGGGAAAGACCAGCACAAAGGAAGTAATCGCCTCTGTACTAGCAGAAAAATATCATGTCTTAAAAACACTTGGGAACTTTAACAATGAGCTTGGCCTGCCACTGACGATCTTCCGTCTCAGAGAGGAGCATCAGGTTGCCGTTTTGGAGATGGGGATCAGTGATTTTGGGGAAATGCACCGGTTGAGTAAAATCGCACGCCCGGATGTGTGCGTGATCACCAACATCGGTCAGTGTCATCTGGAATTTCTGAAGGACAGGGACGGAGTTCTCCGTGCAAAGACGGAAATCTTTGATTATCTTTCAGAGAATGGAGCCATTATCCTGAATGGAGACGACGACAAGCTTTCGACCATCGAAGAAGTAAAGGGAATCCGTCCCGTATTTTTCGGTGTGGAAAGCGGAAGAGAAATCTATGCGGATGAGATCGAACCGAAAGGGCTTCGGGGCATCCGGTGCCGGATCCATGCGGGGGATGAGAGCTTTTCAGTACAGATACCGATACCGGGATACCATATGGTCCTGAACGCACTGGCTGCTACGGCTGTGGGAATCTCCATGGGACTGTCCCTGGAGGAGATCCGGGCGGGAATTGAAAAACTGAAGGCTCTGGGTGGACGTTTTCACATCATCGAGAAGGGAGATATGCTCATCATCGATGACTGCTACAATGCCAATCCGGTATCTATGAAAGCATCCCTGGATGTGTTAAAGGATGCGGAACATCGCAAGGTGGCCATTCTGGGAGACATGTTTGAACTGGGTGAAAATACAGAAGAGATGCATGCAGGTATAGGAGTCCATGCGGTAAAGAATAAAATCGATCTTCTGATCTGTGTCGGAGAACTGAGCCGTCATATCGCTGAAGCGGCCTTTCAGACAGGAGGCTGTCAGGAGGTACTTCGGGTGCCGACCATGGAGGCACTTCTGGAAGTATTGCCAAAAATCGTGCAGCCGGAAGATACGATTCTGGTAAAGGCATCTCATGGCATGCACTTTGAAAGGATCGTAGAGAGCCTGCAGAATATGTAGGAACAAAGATTCCTGTCATATCTGCCGGACAGCTGCGGCACAGGAGAGATTGGCTAAGATCCTGTCTGGAGTATCAGTGCCTGTTGCTGTCCGGCAGCAGAAAGCAGGTAACGGTTCAGAGCAGCAGACGGATGGATGGTCTGTGCTTCTGAACCGTTACAAAAATCCGACGCATCACTCCTTTCTGAATATTACAAAATTATAACAATCCCTTTACAAAAAAGTAATATACAGCAACTATGTGATGCAAATGTGTGAAGTTATGCATTTTAGTTACTGGTCGTGCCATAATGATTTTACAGAGTGTATTTTAAAATTATGAGGAGTTGGAATGAACGCAAAAGATTTTTTTTGAATTCTTTCGGTTGTATGCCTGTGAGAATATGCTGGATGTGATTGGAGAAACGGAACAACAGGTGGCGTGTGAGACGATTTCAGAATCAGTGTATCAAAGTGTCATGGAGCACCGGTATGTAAAGAAGGAGGAGAGAAAAACAGGACTGGATATATGGGTTTCCTTTCTGGCTTTTCTTTTGCTCATGTATGGATCTGAACAGTTACCATGGTCCCTCGGCAGACACATAGCCGGGGGACTTTTTTCTGTACTTTTTCTGTTTCATATGGTATCATTTTCTTACTATCTGCCCATACCAGTGCAGGTATCGGGATATAATTATACCATTCAGGGAAGGATGAACTTATGCTAAAGACAATCGAAATGATCAATACTGCAGTCAACAACTTTATCTGGGGTGTTCCGGCTATGATCTGTATCATCGGTGTCGGCCTCTATCTCAGCTTTCGCACACGATTTATACAGATTCGAAAGTTTAAGTATGCTTTGAAAAATACTGTTGGAAGAATGTTCCGCAAACAGGATGCTTCAGATGGTGCACTTACACCCTTTCAGGCAGTGTGTACCGCTTTAGCTGCCACTGTCGGTACAGGAAATATTGCCGGTGTAGCCGGTGCCATAGCGATTGGCGGCCCGGGAGCTGTGTTCTGGATGTGGATATCTGCGCTGCTTGGAATGTGTACCAAATTCTCTGAAGTCACACTGGCAGTACATTTTCGTGAGAAGAATACTCACGGAGACTGGGTCGGCGGTCCTATGTACTATATAAAAAACGGTCTTGCAAAACACTGGCACTGGCTGGCGGCAGCGTTTTCTGTTTTTGGTGTTCTTACCGTATTTGGCACCGGGAATGCTACGCAGGTCAATACAATAACGACAGCGATTAATTCCGCACTTTTAAACTTTCATTTGATTTCTGATTCGGCGGTCGGAACGCTGAATCTTGTGATCGGGATCCTGATTGCACTTGCAGTTGCCCTGGTTCTTCTTGGAGGAATCAAGAGAATCGGAAGAGTGACGGAAAAGCTCGTTCCGTTTATGGCTGTGCTGTATATTATTCTTGCGCTCGGAGTTGTTCTCCTGAATCTGAACCGTGTACCCGGCGTGTTTGGAGCTATCCTTTCAGGAGCTTTTAAACCTGCGGCTGTCACCGGGGGTATTGTAGGCAGCTTTTTCACATCCATGAAAAAGGGTGTTGCCAGGGGAATTTTTTCCAACGAGGCGGGACTGGGTACCGGCTCAATCGCTCATGCATGTGCGGATACCAGGGAGCCCGTAAAACAGGGACTTTTCGGAATCTTTGAAGTATTTGCGGACACGATCATTATCTGTACTCTGACAGCACTTGTCATCCTGTGCAGCGGAACAGCTGTTCATTATGGTTCGGCTGCCGGTGCTGAGCTCACGATTTCCGGTTTTACCGCTACTTATGGAAGCTGGGCGAGTGTGTTTACGGCTGTGGCTCTGTGCTGCTTTGCATTTTCCACGATTATCGGCTGGGGACTGTACGGTGCACGCTGTATTGAATTTCTTTTTTCTGAAAAAGTGATCAAACCATTTATGGTAGTCTATTCTCTCGTTGCGATTCTGGGAGCTACCGTTGATCTGGGGCTTTTATGGAGCATTGCAGAAACCTTTAACGGTCTGATGTCGATCCCGAACCTGATCGCGCTTTTCCTGCTGTCGGGAACGGTTGTCAGACTTACGAAAGAGTATTTTATGAAATAGGAAATTCTTCAGAGTTTCCTGTTTTATGAAACCTTCCGGGGGATGCACACCCGTGTTTGGAAGATGTCAGCAGAACGGACCATGTCCGGGGGTGCAAAGGATACAGAGGCAGGGAATGAGAGAAGAGGAGGCAAAGTCAGATATGGCGGATTATATTACCACATACAGCGGGGTTCATTTTGTCCCGACAGAACCTGAGCAGGATGCTATCCATATCAGGGATATCGCTCACGCACTTTCTATGATCTGTCGGGGAAACGGGCATGTAAAGACATTTTTCTCAGTGGGGCAGCACTGCATTTACTGTGCGCTGGAGGCAGAGGCCAGGGGGTATTCAGCGAGAACGATACTGGCCTGTCTGCTTCATGATGCCAGTGAGGCTTACATGTCGGATGTTCCCAGACCATTCAAAAAGCATCTGAAGGGTTATAAAGAGCTGGAGGAACGGCTTCTGGAAGTGATCTACGCAAAGTATCTGGACCGGCCTCTTACAGAAGAGGAGAAAAGTCATATAAAGCAAATCGATGATGACCTGCTGTATTATGATCTTCTGGAGCTTCTTAACGAACCATCAGAGGGGGAACCTCCTGTTTTAAAATCAGAGATTTCCTACAGAGTGGAGCCTTTTGAAGAAATCGAACAGAGGTATCTTGCATTGTTTTGGAAATACTATCATGTAACTGTTCAGAGCCCTACATGAACAAAAGGAGAGCCGACCGGTAATATTTTCTTGACAAATAGATGTATTCATGTTAATTTGTATATACTCTTTGCACTGCATATAAATCTACAGTACAAACTGAACAGACCGTGAAAGAATATCATGGAGTCGGGTCACCAAAGTGACAGTGGAATCTTTCATCCACGGGACAGTAGCTGCTAATACTGATTCGTGGGTGTTTTTTATTCTTTTATTTACTTTCTTATAAATTCCCACATGTATTAAGTGCCATAGAGCTATCTTGTGATATCAGATGAGAGGTGACATGCCCCTCTGGAGGTGATGAGCATCAGATCCGTATCAGTAATGGGTGTTGCTCCTCCATCCGATCTTCGCTCTGCGAGGATGCGCAGGGATTCGGGGTGGAAGGATGTCTGCCTGGCAGAACCGAAACCTGTGTAAGGATCCGCGGGCGAGTCTTGAACTTATATTCCAGGAGGTAAGTGATATGGAAGAAAACAGAAAAAAAGAACATGCATCAGACAATGAGTTTCAGAAGGTGGCGAACAGAGTGTCCTTTATCACGATTATCGGAAATGTTGCCCTCTCGGTATTTAAACTTTTGGCGGGAATTCTGGCACATTCCAGTGCGATGATCAGTGATGCTGTGCATTCAGCATCGGATGTCTTCAGTACCATAGTGGTGATTATAGGTGTCAGACTGGCATCCAGAGAGTCGGACAAGGAACATCCCTACGGACATGAGCGTATGGAATGTGTTGCGGCGATTATTCTGGCCATGGTTCTTTTTATTACGGGTCTGGGCATAGGGATCGAGGCAGTGAAAACCATCGCTGGCGGAAACTATGCTTCTCTGCAGGCACCGGGTGTTCTGGCTATGGTGGCAGCAGTTATTTCTATTGTAGTCAAAGAAGTCATGTTCTGGTATACGAAAATCAACGCGAAAAGAATTGATTCCGGTGCATTGATGGCAGATGCATGGCATCACAGATCGGATGCTTTCTCATCTGTCGGGGCACTGATCGGAATTGGCGGAGCGAGACTCGGATTTCCGGTTATGGATTCCATTGCCAGTCTGGTAATTTTTATTTTTATTGTGAAAGCGGCCTATGATATTTTTAAGGACGCTGTTGATAAGATGGTGGACCGTTCCTGTGATGATGAGACGGAAAAGCAGATTTCCGCATGTATCATGGAAAATGAGAATGTGAAGGGAATCGATCTGATCCAGACCCGTATCTTTGGAAACAAGATATATGTAGATATCGAAATACAGGTAGATGGTTCCTATACCCTGCACAGGGCACACGGGATAGCGGAGGAGGTACATAACAGTATCGAGCATAGATTCCCGAAGGTGAAGCATATCATGGTGCATGTGAATCCGGCCGTAACGGAGAAGTGAATAAAAGCACTGAGCGGTTGTCCATTGGACATCTGTTTGGTGCTTTTCCTGTATAACAAAACCCTGCAGAGGATGTGCATGGTTACTATTCACACGTGGGAACCCCACACTTTTTTACTTGGTATAAAAGAAAAACTGTGTTAAAATTTAGTTAAGAATGACATGGACAGGACATGGAGAATGTATTGCGCTAAGGGACTGAGAGCTGAAGGTTAACGGGTCTCATGTACCTGACGCAGAGAGAATGGATATGAGGGTTGTACATAGGGAGCAGTACAGGCTCGGAGGGAAAAGAATATGAAAAAGAAATATTTAATGATGACACTTGTTACCGGAATACTCCTGAGCGGATGTCAGGGGCGTGACCATCCGGAAAGAGCAGAGAAGGCTTTTCGGGCTGAACAGATGAATCAGGAGCTGCTTGCAGCCTCAGAGGAGCTTCCGGAGAGTGATCTTCTCTTTTTCGAAAACGGGCTGGAAATCAATGGACTTGGCATCACCTATGACGGAAGACCCGTGGACTTTGACGGATGTTATTATTTTCCGGCGATCGAGGCTATGACAGGCGTACATGTATCCGTTGACTGGCAGGAAGAAGAAGGATACAGTTCTGCCGTTGCAGCTACACTGCTGACCAGTAGAAAGGATCTGCCGGATATTATAAATCCTACAGATTTTGGCGTGATGGATCTGGCGGATGACGGATTGATCGTTCCTCTTGACGATTATCTGGAACTTATGCCTGATATCGTCAGGGCGGTCGGTGAAGAACATATGGATGCATGGAAAGCTTCTGACGGACATATTTATACGATTCCATCCGTATCAACGATACAGGGTTCTTTTTCGATGATGGTGCGGCAGGACTGGCTGAATGCTCTTGATCTTGAGGTGCCTGAAACATGGGAAGAATGGCTGACATACTGGAGAGGAGTGAGAGACCATGATCTGAATGGGAACGGGGATCCTGCAGATGAGATTCCGATCGCTCTGGCAGAAGGTCCGGATGGAGAGAGAAGCCTTACCCTTCTTCTGAATGCCTTCGGAATCGCTGCGTCGAATGATACACAGTTCTGCCTTCTTGATAATGGTACCTACACGATGATCTACGAGCATCCGAGATATCCGGAGTTTCTTAAGGCTGTTGCAGGGCTTTATGCGGAGGGGATTCTTGTCGAAGGCTATGAGTCGTTTTCCTATTCATCGATCGAAGAGATGATGGGAGATAATACCCTGGGAAGTACGATGACCTTTGCCGCATCCGGCTCTCAGACAGAGGTTCTGCGGGAGGCTGGTAACGAAGATGCTCTCTGGCTTAGTGTGAAACCCGTTGCAGGACCCTATGGAGACCGGATGATTCAGGAAAGAGAGCTTGTCTCCCCTGTGTGGTGCATTACCGCCGGAGCATACGAAAATGGCAAGGCAGAGGATATTATCCGTTTTTTCAACTGGTGCTATACCCAGGAAGGCTCCTGGCTCTATAACTATGGGATCGAAGGAATCAGCTATACCATTCAGGACGGGAAACCGGTGCTGGATAAAGAACTTGTTGCAAACGGTTTTTCCGATTACAGAGCGGTCGGGATAAATTATGAACCTTTTGGAGGCTATTGGCTGCAGGATGCCTACATGCAGTGTCTGTTTGCAGGGGAAACGAAAGAGAAACTGACAGATATTCAGAGAGAGACCTATCAGGGGTTGTTTGTGATCAATAATGAGTTTTTCTATTCCCAGCCATCTACCATAGAAACAGACAGCTATGTGAAATATCGTGCATCACTGATTACGGAAGGAGTATGTAAGCTCCGTGATCAGGCAATCAGAGGGGAGATTTCCATGGACGAATTCTGGTCCGGTTATGAACTGCTGAAAGAAAAAGGACTTGGTAAGATCATCACGGATGCAGGGGATTATTATAAAAACATGATGTCGGGAAGTACCGGAAAATGAGAAAAAAGGTTGCTGAATCGAAGAAGAACAGAATTGTTCGGTGGCCCTTGTTTTATGTGGTACTTTTTCTGGTTACCGTTATCCTGATCGCAGCAACTGTATTGTGGATAGAAAGCACACAGGCTGCCTCAGAGAGAACGATCAATACTCTGGGTGAATTCTATCTGGGGGAAATAACGGAAAGAAATGTCGGAAGTATAACCTCAGAGCTTGAGAAGAAAACAAGACAGATGGAAAGGACGCTGACGGTACTTGATGAGAACCATCTTCAGAGTGAAGAAGCTGTCCGGCAATTTATACACATGGTACAGCAGATCAACGGTCTGGACATGTTTGCGCTGGTCGATAAAGACGGGATGGTTTATACTTCCGACAGTACCTTTTCCGGGATATCCAGGTTTGGTTTCCTGTCAGAAAAAATAACAGAGACAGAAATACACATGGTAAAAAGCTATGGCACCAGAACCATGATCATCATAGCTACACCGGTGTCATACGAGTCAGGGGATGGCATTCCTGTTGTTTCCTGCTTTACCGGGTTGAATATTGAAAGTATTATTTCCACAGATCAGCTTCAGAGTGCCGAGAACAAGACGTATTGCAGTCTGTTTACCCAAAATGGTGAAAATCTTTTAAGTCAGCAGGGAGAATATAAGAACGGAAAAAGTCTGTTCGATATCCTGGAGGAATCGGCTGATTTTGCAGCGGGATACAGTCTGGAAAAATTAAAGGATGACTGGAAGAACGGCAGGGAAGGATATACGGTCTATTATAGAGAAAGTACAGGAAATACCTATGTGTATTATAAGACGGTTCCTGGAACAGATATGATCATTACGTCCTTGATGAGGGAAAGCAACATCAATGAGGTCGTTGAGGTGGGCACGCAGAAAATGCTTCGCTCCAGCATGATCTATCTGATCATTGTTGTCGTTTTTCTGTTTCTTCTGTTTTTGATGATCATCAGAGTGATTCAGGATATTAAAAAAAGTCAGCAGGAGAATGAGCAGTTTAAAATTGCGGGTGCACTCAGCAATGACTATTCCGATATCTTTCTGATGGAGCCATTACAGGATACGACATCGACCATGAAGGTAAAGGGACAAATGATTGATGCCAGAAAACGTGAGGTACGCTCTTACCGGGGAACATGGAAAGAGTATGTGGAGCGTTTTGTGGTGGCGGAAGACATGGAAAAGGTCCTGAGCACCGTGGAGGCGGAGCATCTCTGCGCCATACTGAAGGATATACCGGAATATACTCTGGATTTCAGGGCGAAGTTAGACGACGGGATCCATTATTTTCAGGTAAAGTTTGTTAAAATAGCAGGAGATGAAAACCGTCTGATTGTCGGATTTCGAAATATCGATATTCAGATGCAGGCGGAGCTGGAGCGGCAAAAGGTGCTTCAGGATGCGCTTGCGTCAGCGCAGCATGCGAACCGGGCAAAGACCACATTCCTGAACAATATGAGCCATGATATCCGTACCCCTATGAATGCGATCATTGGTTATACCTCCCTTGCTGCAGCCCATATTGACAGGCCGGAACAGGTCCAGGATTATCTGACGAAAATTCAGACAGCCAGCAGTCATCTTATGAGTCTTATTAATGATGTGCTTGATATGAGCCGGATCGAGTCCGGAAAAGTGAAGATCGAGGAGCAGGAGGTGAACCTTCCGGAGATGATCCATGATCTGCGCACGATCGTACAGGCTGATATTAATGCAAAACAGCTGGAATTCTTTATTGATACGGTGGATATTATCCATGAGGATATCATATGCGATAAACTCCGCCTGAACCAGATCCTTCTTAACCTGCTCAGCAATGCGATGAAGTTCACGAAGCCCGGTGGAACGGTGAGTCTTCGTATCATTCAGAAACAGGATGCCCCAAAGGGGTATGCAGGGTATGAGTTCCGGGTGAAGGATACCGGAATCGGCATGAGTGAGGAGTTTCAGAAGCATATATTTGAAGCATTTACGCGCGAGCAGTCCTCGACAGTCAGCGGGATCCAGGGCACAGGTCTTGGTATGGCCATAACCAGGAGTATTGTAGATATCATGGGTGGAACGATCAGTGTCAGCAGCAGGCCCGGAAAAGGTACAGAATTTGTTGTGAAGCTTCAATTTCGGGTATGCGGTGCCCCGGTTAAGTACGAAGCAGTTCCGGAGCTGCAGGGACTGCGGGCACTGGTAGCGGATGATGATGCCAATACATGCATGAGCATTTCCAGTATGATGAGTGTGATCGGTATGAGGGCAGAGTGGACAACATCGGGAAAAGAAGCCGTTCTTCGTACACAGTTTGCCATAGACCAGGGCGACGAATTCCATGCGTACATTATCGACTGGCTGATGCCGGATATGAATGGGATAGAAGTCGTGCGAAGGATCAGACATATGATCGGAGAAAGTAAACCGATTATCATTCTCACTGCCTACGACTGGTCAAGTATTGAAGAAGAGGCGAGAGAAGCAGGTGTGACAGGATTCTGTTCGAAACCCCTGTTTATGTCCGAGCTTCGCGATATTCTTTCCCGGCCGTATGCGGTCCGTCCCAAAGGACGCGGCTCTGAGAAGCCCCAGATCGATTATACAGGCAAAAGGCTGCTTTTAGTAGAAGATAACGAGCTGAATCAGGAGATTGCTGCGGAAATTCTCAAGGGGATGGGCTTTGCCATAGATATAGTCGCCGATGGAACGGTTGCAGTGGAAAAAATGAAAGCAGCGGTACCGGGGCAGTATGATCTGATCCTTATGGATATTCAGATGCCGCACATGGATGGATACGAGGCGACAAGGCAGATACGGAAGCTTGCAGATACCGCCATAGCCAATATTCCGATTGTGGCCATGACAGCCAATGCATTTGAAGAGGACAGGCAGAAGGCATTTGCAGCGGGCATGAATGGACATATTGCAAAGCCGATCGATGTATCAAAACTGACGGAGACACTTAAAAATATTGTGACTGTTCAGAGCCATGCAGATGAATAACATCATTACTCTACGTTCCGTAGGTACAAAAGAAATGAGCTTTAGGTTATCATGATCCTGGAGGTGGAAGAAAATGAACCAATATGTTACAGGAACAGTGATTAAAGCGCTTCGCGAGAAAAAGAAAATGACTCAGTTACAATTAGCAGATCAGCTTGGAGTCAGTGACAAGACCATATCAAAGTGGGAGACTGCCAAAGGATATCCGGATATCACATTGCTTGAACCTATAGCAGAAGCTTTTTCCGTATCAGTGACAGAATTGATTTCCGGGAATACCGTCTACAATTCAAATGTATCTGCAAATATCGCAAAGCTATTGGGTGAAAAAGCATTCCAGTTTTCACCGGCTGAATGGATGACGATTCATCGCATATTATTTGATGGTATGGAAAGATATAAGGCATATCTGGATGTGATAGAATTGAATGTAAAGCGGAGGGAGTTTCATGAATTTACTATTTAAATTTCTGCTTACTGCAAATGCAACCTCGTGGATGCTGGTTGTATATGGGATTAAAGAAAAAATAACACTATGGAAGATACCGCAGTGGATCTTTGGTTTGGTTCTTTTGTGTATACCGATTATTTTATCAATTATATCTATTGGAATTTCGTCATTTTTAGGTTCAGATTCGCTTGACGGTTGCCAAGAGTTCAGTCTGGCTGATTCAAAACTTAATTCTCATCTTTTTCTGTTCCGGTACGTGATACACAAGAATACCGTCTAATAGCGTTTCAATGTCTGTAATTCTCGCATTGTCATTGACAGTTTGAGAATTATTGTGGGATTTTGTAATGCTTTATGCTATCATTTCTTTGTATAAAGTAATCGAAAGGAGCTGAAATATGGGTTTTGCTGATGTGTAAAACTGTATCTGAACAAAATGAAGTGTACTGCGAAAGAGCTGTCCGCTGCTTCGGGTATCTCTGCTTCTGCCCTGAGCGGATACCGTTCCGGGAAGCGAATTCCTGAACCGGAACAGATTGAAAAACTGATTTGCGGATTTGTTCGGCTGGCAGGCTAGAATGCCCCGGAACTGGATGAAGCAACCATCAGAGACGCTTTTTCAGCGTATTCCAGGAAGCCAAAGCTCGACTATCAGACCAGAATTAAAAATCTCAATGCTGCAATTGATGCATTGGATATCAACGTTTCGGATCTTTCGGGGGCACTGCGTTTTGATTCATCCTATCTGTCAAGAATTCGGTCAGGTCAGCGGAAACCTGCCAATCTGGAAAAGTTTATTCTTGAAACAGCAGGGTATATTGCAAGAACCAACTCGCCGTCAGCCATTGCGGGTCTGATTGGACAGCCTGCCGAAGAACTTGTTCCGGGCGGTGTGCCGCTAAACTGTGCAGTTGGTTCAGTTCCGAAACGATCCGTCAGCGTGATTATCTTGGGGAGCTTCTTCATCAACTGAATGCGTTCAATATTGAAACATATATGAGCGATGCGCATTTCCCGGAGGCGGTCTGGGTTCGGGAGCCGGAGAACTTATCTCTTCCGAAATACTATTACGGGTTTGACGAGATGAAAAAGGGCGAACAGGATTTTTTCAGGACAGTTGCCTCTTCCGGAGCCGGCGGCACGCGAATCAATGTTCTTTCTTCTCTGCCGGTCTATACGCTTCCGGGAGATGTTCTGGAAAGTATGCTGGAACACAATTCCTTCACAGAATCGGACAAGGCGGCTGTCAGAAGCCACCTGTCCCGGCAAAGGAACATGACAGAAACGATTCTGAAAAACGCAGCGATCTGTGATCAGATCTCCGTACTGAGCGAAGAAGCGTTCTCGAAAGAGCCGGTTTATTTGCCTCTTTCCGGTATGTTTTCAGAAAAGGGGCTGAGATATACCTATCAGGAATATCTGCAGCATCTTGCAGCAACCAGGCAATTTGCGGAAGATCATGCCGGATATGACCTGCATACAGATGCTGTACATACCTTCAAAAATATTCAGATTCAGGTCAATATGGGCAAATGGGTGATTGTGTCAAAGAACAATGGCCCTTCCATTCATTTGCCATCAAGCATCCCAAAATGATCCGTGCTTTTGAAGACTTCTGCAAACCGGCAGCCGAACCATAAACGGTTATGATTTTATCATTATAAAAATTTGAGGTTCCAGAAAAGGAGACGTGTTCTATGAAAATGAAAGTATCAGCGTTTCTTTTGGTAATCGTAATAAAGAAAGAGGAGTGATTTTTATGACACCCAGTACCATTTTATTTAGTGTCGGATGTATTGCCTTCGGAGCATTCATGCTTGTGTCAGGCATTAAAACACTCAGAAGATGCAAGAGTAGAACCGTCGGCAGAATAACCGGCGTATCTGCATCCAAGGATAGAGACAAAGACAACATCCTCACCACATATTATGCGCCGGAATTCGAATATGAAGTCGATGGACAAATCTATCACGGCATCGGAGATACCTCTACCGAACACTACAAAAAAATTAAAATCGGTGGTAGTATCAAAGTATTTTACGATCCCGAAAATCCGGGGGAGCATTTTACCAAGGGCGGTGGATTACTTCCGACGATTTTTGGTGCTGTTACATTTGTCTTCGGTGTATTAGGCATTCTCAGCTATTTTATTTAAGATTGGCGTGTTTCGGTTACAATCGATGTATATTACAACCCGGATAAACCGCAAGAGAATTACGACAAAGGCACTGGTGATGCCGGCCTCGGGCGTTGCGGTGATGTTCCACGGTGTGATCTAAATCGCCTGCATATTTATTTTAGTGGAGCACTATGAGTGACATTTTCTTTTTAGTAGTCGGTATTATACTTTTCGGTATCGGTTTGCTTTTGCTTGCGGCAAAGGTTATGACTTACATAAAATGCACCGTGCCGATCAATGCAACAGTCGTAAAACTGGAAACAGAAAGTACCTTTTTCCGTGGCGTAGAACATACCCATTATCGCCCGGTCGTGAGGTATGTGGTTGACGGCAAAAGCTATACCGAAGAGGCATATTTTCGGACTCGTCGGAAAACGAAATATCCGGTTGATTCAGAAATGATCATGTATTACAACCCGAAAAATCCTGAACAAATGCGATTTGTCGGGCATCTGTTTCCGTTGCCGATCGGACTGGTGTTTCTTTTGATCGGCGCAGTTTTGATTTGGTGCTACTTTCTGTGAAGCTTGAATCGCCGGTCTTTCCGACACGCCCCATCCGTACAACCTTGTTTATCCTTACATCACAACACACTGTCCTGTCGAAAGGTAAAACAACAAGAATCATATGATGAAAAGAATGATATCCATCCTTATATCCGTGCTCATGCTTTCTTCCGTGATGCTGCTCGTATCCTGCGGGAAGCCGGAGGATGACAAAACGCACGATGAAGTTTTCCAGGAGATAGCCGATTTAAACAGAGAGAAAAACGAAAAGCGCCGGATGTTCCTGTCCTCGGATATATATGCCGAGGCGTATGCCTATTTGAGCGGAACACTGGATGGACTCCTGCCCGAGAGCGAGTATGAGATATCGCTGGAGCCTGGGTCGCTGTTCGGCGACGATCTCAGCGTATTCGCGGATTTTGCGGAGAACAGCGAAACAAGGCTTCAATTCTTTTCGAAAGCAGAGGTATATATAAAAGTCGATTTTTGGTCTTACGGCTGGGAGGCGAAGGATTTCGCAGATGCGCTGATGGCTTATCAGATCAGCGGTGAGCTTGCGGTCGACGAATTCGGCAAGGATGTTTTTGAAATGGATGCGGTATCGGGGGAGGCTGTCTTCTCGCCGATGCCGGGAGTATAAACACAAATCAAATATAAACAAAATATTCAAGGGAGATAAAATCAATGGCAAAATTCTGTTATAACTGCGGAAATCCCATCAAAGATGGAAATATGTTCTGTTCTAACTGCGGCGCGAAACTCGACTCACCGACGAGGGTTCAGCCTGAACAGACCCGCACACAGTACAACGGTGACCCTAATAATCAACCCCAACGGCAGCCACAGCAATCACAGCGGCCACAGCAGGAATACATACCCAATCGGCAGCCGGTTCAGCCCTATCCGCAATACGGCAATCAGCAGCCGCCGAAAAAGAATCACACGGCGCTTATCATCTCTCTCGCTATCGCCGGAGTTGTAGTGATAGCGGCATTGTTGCTCTTTTTCTTACCTAAGTTCCAGCACGGCGGAGATACCCTGCCGATCTCGATACCCCCTGTAATGGAGAATGTGACCGAAGCATTCTCCTCGTTCGATACCAAAGAACCTACCGAGGAGCCTACCGAAGCATTCTCCACGTTCGAAACCGAAGAACCTACCGAGGAGCCCACCGAAGAGCCTACCGAAGAGCCTACCATGCCCGCAGCCACTCTGCCCTACACCGACAGCCTCGGTAAGATCGAAGAAAATGATTTTGCTTGGATATCCGATGCTATGAGCGGCAGCCTTGACGGTTCCTTCCTCAGCAACGACGAGCTTCTCGGAAAGTGGAAGGGCGAATTCATATTCAATGGAACATGGGAGCTCGTCTACGTCACGATAGATACCGACGGCACGATCACCGTACAGCCGTATATGATCAACTACGGCGACGGCTGGGGGGACGAGTCAGGCAATCCGCCCTACATTTTCGGCGGTTCCTTCGACATCAACCGGGTATACGGCAATGGCGGCTACGGAAAAATCGATTTATATCAATTCATCGTATCCGGCGGAACTCAGTACGGCATAGGCCAGTTTAATACGACGAGCGGCAACAAGGCCGAAGTCTATCTTGTAAGGCCCTAAATGCGGAAAATCCGTATGTGGGAAACCTCACTGGCAAATGATAGGTATCTATTGCAAAGAATTATCTGATGATTCTCGTAACAATCCCCTTTTATGTGGGTGACGTTGCTATATCAGTTGGTATATTCAGGCACCGCCGTCCGAAATGCACATAAGCGCAAGCAGGAGTTTTTTGATTTCCGTAATGAAAAGCAAAACGGAACGGCACGATCAGCTTTGAAGTCAGAAAGAAATAGAAGTGGAGGATTACTATGACAAACATCAAATTCTGCTCCGAGTGCGGACAAAAGCTCGAAGAAGGTGTAAAATTTTGCCCAAACTGTGGAAACGCTTTATCAGCGAAAACAGTAGAAGAAGCGCCGCAAAGCAATGCGTATACACCGAATTATACTCCGGGGTTCTCAACCAGAATCAACGATCCGGAGATTATGGCTGCTTTGAAGAAAAACCGAAAGGTAAGCCGTATATTACTGCTCATATTATTGCCTGTGCCGATTATCGGAGCTGCCATATACGCACTCGTGACAAAGGAAATGGAGTTTGGTCAGGCGCTTATTTACGGTGCTGTAATTTCGGGAATCATTCTGGTTATCAATCTTTTGAGCGGAATGAGCCACGGCGCAAAACACGGCTATGAGGCTGTGGTTATCGACAAGAAATGCGAGTACGAACACAAAACAAACGACAGCACCTCAAGCGAATACGTATACAAAACGATTGTCCGTACCACAGACGGTCGCAAAAAAGTCATTCAGGAAACGAGCAATATTCCGAGATCCGCCTATGAATACCTTTGTGTCGGCGACCGGTTCCGTTACCATCCGCAACTTGCGTATCCTTATGAAAAATATGATAAGTCGAAGGATGGTTTTATCTACTGCGCCTGCTGCATGGCAAAGAACGAACTGTCTGGCGACCGTTGCGTGAAATGCGGCGTCCCGCTTTTGAAATAATCTTTTCGGAGAACTGCAAGTGGAAAACTCTGATTGGCATTCCGTGTTTTTGAATACTTCTTCAGATCACCCGCCAAGCCATAAACGGTTTCGATGATATCATTTCCCCGGCAAAATGCCGGAAAGAAGCAAGGAGGAATTGCTTATGAAAGCAAAATTTCAAGGCTATGGAGCATCCTGCTGGCCCTTGTGATGGTGGTAGGACTGCTGCCTACCACGGCGCGGGCAGAGGGGCCGGCAACGGAAAAGGCGAACTTTGCTGATGATCCCGCTGCGGCACTGGCCCTCATCAATGCCGCAAAAACCGGCGAAGCGGACAGCACATGGGACAGCAGCACAAATACCCTCACCCTCAACGGCGTGAACTTTACCACCACCGCCCCTACCGCGGTGAAGCTGCCCGAGACTGCGACAATCGTCCTGAATGGTGACAACACTATCACCGGCGGAGATGCAGCGTCGAAGGATGCCTTTGGTATTTACGCCTCGGGCGACCTGACCATCGAAGGCACCGGCACGCTCACTGCGACCTGTGGCGCTGCGAATGATGACAGCCACGGCATCTTTGCCCGTGGCAACATGAGCATCACCGGCCACACCATTACCTTTGACGCAAACGGCGGCACCGGCTATATGGAAGCCGCAACCGGCGGCAGCACCGCATACATTCTCCCCGCCAACGGCTTTACAGCCCCCGATGGCAAGCCGTTCAACTGCTGGATCGTGAATGGTACAGAACAGGCGCCCGGCGCAGCCATCGATATCACCGCAGACACCACGGTAACGGCAGCCTGGGCTTACACGGTATCCTTTGACGCAAACGGCGGCACCGGCGAGATGACAGATGAAACCGGTGTTTTTGGAGAATACACCCTCCCTGAAAACGGATTTGCTGCCCCCGAAGGCAAGCAGTTCAAGGGCTGGGCGGCAAGTGCGGACGGTGAGGTCATTTCCGGCGCAGCCATTCCCCTGTCAGCCGACACGATCCTCTATGCCATCTGGGAGGATATTCCTGTTGTCCCGGCAGAGTATGCCATTTTAGATGGTGCAAACAGCAATTGGACACTGGATTCCGGTGAAAGCCTTTCCATCCGGGGCAGCGGAGAGTTTTCCCAGTTCGTGGGTGTTAAAGTTGACGGAACCCTTGTTGACGCTGAGAACTACACCGTAGAGGAAGATTCTCCCATTGTTACACTGAAAGCAGACTATTTGAATACCCTTACTGCGGGAAGCCACACCATTGAACTCGAATGGACAGACGGCTCCGCAAGCACCGCATTTACCGTTCATGCACCAGCCGCAGATAACGAAACACAGTCTTCGCAGCCCGGCGGCAGCAGGCTGTGGATTTGGGTTGCTTTGGTCGTCGTGATCGGTGCAGGCGGATTGGGAATCGTCCTTTTCGGCAAAAAGAAGAAGTATTCTGCAAGGTAAGATTATATTCAGCAATTTTCATAAATCGTTTTCGGCTGATGAATGTGCGATAAATCACAAACTACCAAATCCTTCCCTGAGGTGACATCACCCTTGGGTAATATTGACCAACTTATCGTTCTTATGCGAGATGCATTCCAGGAAGCTTTGCTGTGTACGAACGACCCTGAATGCTTGAATAACACGCCTGCCGGAAATAATTCTAATGGAGCTGCTTGTCACTCTTGTTGTATGATTTCCGAAACGGCGTGTGAGAATGGAAATCGTATGCTCGATCGAGGCTTGGTGGTACCTATTAACGGTCGTGAAGACCAGGCATATTTCAGAAAGCTGGTAAATGACCTATGTCAACTGGAAGTATAAGTCTTGATATTCTGCTGAACCAAATCAGAAATGATGCGATGGCAAAAACGGAAGATGCGGTGAAAGATATCCGTAGAAGATAGGTTCTTCCGCAATTGTCCGTTTTTTGCTTCCAATGAAATTATTTCTGTGATAAA
>UQCM01000039.1 GCA_900539525.1 uncultured Blautia sp. | reverse complement strand
AACTGACACTTGGAGTGAATGTGAAGACGATCGACAAGAACAGCTTCAGCAACTGTAAGAAGCTAAGCAGCATTGTTGTAAAAGGCAAAGCAATCAAAACGATTAAATCCGGTGCATTCAAGAAAACTGCAGCGAAGATGACTGTTAAAATGCCGAAAAAGCTGGCTAAGAAACAGCGGACCGCTCTGATGCAGAAATTCAAAAAAGCAGGCGTAACGAAAAAGGCAAAAATGAAATAAATGAATTTGCCGGGGGGCAGGTGAGAGATCGCCTGCCCTTTTCCTGTTTCTGCTAAACAGGCGGCTGTTGCGGTAATGGAATTTTTGAGGTATGATAGTAAAAAGAAAACTGTTCAGAGGCATATAGAGGCAAAGGGAAAGTCAGGAAGAGACAATACTGAGATGTCGCTGGACAGCTACGAAAGAAAGGAATCAATGAATTATGAAGCTTGTGATTATCAGACACGGTGATCCTGATTACGCCATCGATTCCCTGACAGAAAAGGGATGGAGAGAGGCAAAATGCCTTGCAGAACGGATGGAAAAGATGGACATAAAGGAATTCTATGTATCGCCTCTTGGCAGAGCAAAGGATACCGCCTCTTGTACATTAAAAAGAATGAATCGAAGTGCCACTGAACTGGAATGGCTGCAGGAGTTTCGGCCGCAGATCCTGCGTCCGGATGCAAATGGAAAGAGGAAGGTCTCCTGGGACTGGCTGCCTCAGGACTGGACCGCTGATGAAAGATTCTACAGTTATGAACACTGGCATGAAAATGAAATCTTTCGTGAGGCCGGGGTAAAGGAGGAGTATGACAGGGTCACGGCACACTTTGATGAGTTTCTCGCCGGGCACGGCTACAGGAGAGAGGGACATATTTACCGGGTAGAACATGCAAATCATGATACCATTGTTCTTTTTTGTCATTTTGCCCTGGGCTGTGTGCTGCTGAGTCATCTATTCAGCGTTTCCCCTATGATCCTCTGGCACAATACCTGTTCCGCACCGACAGGTGTTACCATTGTCAATACAGAGGAACGCCGGGAAGGAATCGCATCTTTTCGAATGAGTGCATACGGTGATATCTCCCATCTGTATGCAAAAGAAGAAGAACCGGCATTTGCAGCCAGATTCTGTGAAGCATATGCGGATATGGATGCACGTCATGATTAATTCATACCAAAACGCTAAGAAAAGGATAAGATTTTTCAAATCGCTGGACATCCATATTTCGACAGAGTAGAATAGGAAAGGATAAATTCTAGAGGGGAAAGGAGAAGGTGATTGAGAAATCGAAGAATGCTTAAAGTGTGTGTCCCTGTACTGCTTGGAACTCTGCTGTATCTATATCCCGGATCAGCGAAGGTGTGTGCAAATCCTGCAGCATCGACAGAATACGGGCAGATCGATCTGCGTGTTCCGGCAGTAACAGGGTGGAGTCTGGAAGATTATTCCGACTCACAGTATGCCACATGGACAAACCGGCTGACAAGTGACCAGGAGCTTTATATCGAATGGTCGCAGTGGGCAGACTTTACGAAAGAGACCGACTATGTGATGACGAACGCTGCCAGCGGAGAATATTGTTTGTCGAAGCATTTTCAAAAGGGGAGAACCTATTATGTCAGAGCTTATGTCGCTGAGAAGGTTCGAGTGAGTGACAGGCGTGGAGGATGGAACGAAGAAGTGCGTTATGGTCCGTATAGTCAGACATTGACAGTCACACAAAAGGCAGCCGATGTTTCTGTCCGGGAATTTCATGTGGATCAGGACAGTGTAACGATACGGCTGGAAAGCGAAGAGACGGTAACCGGGTATGATATCCACAGAGCAGAAGAAAACGGAAAGTATAAAAGAATTGCGAAGACCAGCGACAATGTCTACACGGATACGGGGCTTAACGAGGCACATACCTACCGTTACAGAATCCGCAGCTTTGTGTTTGATCCAAAGACAAGACTCACAGCTTATGGTGACTGGGAATATTGCCGTGCGACGATCTGGGGACAGGAGCTACAGGTAAGAGCATTGCCTGCCGCCGGAGAGAGCATTAAAGTGAAGTGGAAGAAAGTACCCGGGGCAGATGGATACCGGATTTATCGTGTGGCAGGAGTCAGTCGATCGGAAACCATAATCAAAGGAAAAAAGAGCAGCTTTCGAAGCTGCCAGCTGATGAAGGATTTTACAAAAGCTTCCGCCAGAAGCTTTCAGGATAAGAAGGTAGAGGCGGGGGAGAGTTATACATATATTGTAGTGGCCTACAAGAATATTCGGCAAAAGAATAAAGCAGCAATCACTTATGTGATGCAGGGAAGTGATTCTGTGAGCCTGAAATTTGCCAGATTCGAGGCAGATACGACAAGGAGGAGAGCAGATGGAAGTGTCCGTGTCACATGGAAGAAAAGATATGATGTTGACGGCTATCTCGTGAGAAAGCTTGATCCCGTGACAGGAAAGTATGAAAAATACGGTTATCTGTCAGAAAATGCAACGGGCTGTACCTGCCCGAAAGCATCAGGGGGAAAACAGGATCAGTATTTGATCTATGCATATCGGGGAAAATGTTTCAGCAAAGGGATTCCTGTAACGACAACATGCTATCCGGTGGGGCGTCCGGAGCAGATCAGGGCATATGCCACAGCAGACGGACAGAGTATTCAGGTTAGCTGGAATTATGTGCCGGGGGCGTCTTATTATAAGGTTTACCGTTCCAGGTACCTGTCAGCCTATGACGGAGATCTGGACAGCTATGATTTCAGAGGAGCTGAGACAGTAAAGGTGTGGAATGCAGCCCGCAATGGTGCTGAAGAAGAAATCTTCGTAACAAATGTAGCCGATCAGCAGATCAGAATGACAGTTCCGGAAACCGGAGAGACAAAGATACTGAACGAGGGTCCTGCACAGGGACTTGTGTATTATTACTATGTTCAGGCGTATCGGTCAAATGGAGAGAAGATTGAAGGATCCATGCTTTATTCCAGACCTGCCAGGGTGATTCTGAATATGCCGTTTTCAAGGCCGGTGATTGCTTCTTTAAAGAGCAGCAGTGCCGGGAAAGCTGCTGTGAACTGGAGCGAAGTGCCGGGAGCAGTACGATATGAACTGTATTGCTCAACCAGAAAAACTGAAGGATACGAGCTGGTGAGAAAGACAGCAAATACCGGAGTGACTGTCAAAAATCTGACATCGGGTAAAAAATACTATTTCAGAGTCAGAGCCTACCGGCCCAATGCAGTAGGTGCAGATTTGTATTCTGAATCTTCACCTGCAAAATCAGTTATTATAAAATAATATGAGCGGATTGCGAATGTTTTCGTCGATTTTGAGCGTGCGAAGCACGGAAAAATCGACGAAAGGCTCATTTGTCGGGCAACTCATAATATAAAGGCATCCCATCAAAAAGGGATGTCTTTTTTACTGATATGTGTTAGAATAAAGCTGAGGTGATCGGATTGAAGAAAGTGACAAATTGTGAAAGCTGTTCGAATTATGTATACGACGAGGAGTATGAGTATTACGTATGTGAGATGGATCTGGATGAAGATGAAATGCAGAAATTTGCTGCAGGGACCTATTATGACTGCCCGTATTACCGATCGGATGATGACTATCGGATCGTGCGCAGACAGATGTAGAGTTGCAGCTGTTCGAAGCCTGTATAAGCAGAAGAAAATCCCTGGAGAGGCGTTTTGCGAACGGAATTTGAACAGTGATGCAGATGATATAAAGGAGGGGAATCGATATGGCAGGTAAATTTATGAAGAGGAAGACATTTCTGGTATTGGCTGCCGGACTGCTCCTGTGCGTTCCCATGACGGGGATGACACATGTACAGGCAACAGGTGTGTCGCAGGCGGAAACCCAGACAGAAAAGCAGACCGAAACGCAGAACGGGACAGAGACTTCTTGGCCGGAGACGGTGAGATTGAAGAATGTGCGCAATGCACCAGAGAAGAAGGGAAAGTGGGTAAAGCGCAAAGGCGGGAACTATGCCTGGAAGCTGGAGGACGGAACGGTTGCACGGAATGAGTGGCTGAAGATTAAGAATAAGATCTACCGTTTTGATGAAAACGGTTTCAGGATAACCGGATGGCACAGCTATTTGGGCAGGAGATATTATGCAGCGACTGACGGTGCGATGGTTACCGGGTGGCAGAAGATCGGAAAATTCAGGTATTATTTTAAGAAGAACGGAGTCATGGCATCTTCGGAATGGATCAGGAGCCGGGGAGAATACTATTATTTCGGGACAAAGGGCCGGATGAAGAAGGGTTGGCTTACGATGCCGGACGGAAAGAAATACTATCTGGATTCCAGAGGTGTGAGAGTCACCGGAGACTTTTTTATAAAGGATAAGGGATATCATTTTAATGATGCAGGAGTGTATCAGCCGGGGGTGAAGGTGACGAATGCCGTGAATCCTGAGAAACCAATGATCGCACTGACCTTCGATGATGGACCGGGACCTTATACAGACAGGCTTCTGAAATGTCTGAAGGACAACCATGCGGCAGCGACTTTTTTTCTGGTAGGAAGAAGTGTAGAAGGTTATCGTGATACAGTGAAGAGGGCATATCAGATGGGATGTGAGCTGGGAAACCACAGCTGGGATCATCCACAGTTTACACAGCTTGACCCGTCTGCGATAGCATCACAGATTGGAAACACGAGCAGAGCGATCAAAAATGCCTGCGGACATGAACCCACACTGCTGCGTCCTCCCTATGGAGCGTACAATTCCATGGTGGCCTCATCAGTGGGAATGCCTATGATTCTCTGGGAAGTAGATACACTGGACTGGAAAACCAGGGATGTGCAGAGTACCATTGCTTCAGTGATGTCCGGCGCGAAAGACGGAGCCATTGTCCTGATGCATGATATTCATCTTCCCACGGTCATAGCAGTGGAGAGCATCGTTCCGCAGCTGAAGAATAAGGGCTACCAGCTGGTGACGGTGAGTGACCTTGCAAAATATAAGAAAAAGAACCTGTACGACGGTTCCGTCTATAGCTTTATACGATGATGCAAAAGAAGCGGATACTTTTGAACGGTATCCGCTTCTTTCATTATGTCGGAAAATTGTCTGACGGTACTGATATTAGATTTCTTTTCCTTTAAATATAATCTTTACAATGTTCAGATCCTTGTCTAACAGTACCATATTGGCAACCTTGCCCGGAGTAATGCTTCCGTATTTGTCATAAATACCGATGGACTTTGCAGAGTTTACGGCAGCAGCCTTTACTGCACTTCCCAGAGGAATATTCATGTTCTTAACGGCACTGCGGATGCATCCCATCAGGTTCGTAGCAGAGCCTGCGATTGTTCCGTCTGCCAGAGTGGCAAGCTGTCCTACCACTTTGACTGCCTGACCGCCCAGAGAATAATCTCCATCTGTCAGACCGGTAGCCATCATACTGTCACTGATCAGGATCACACGGTCATCACCAAACATCTTGAAGGTAGTGCGTACAACAGATGGATGGATATGGATACCGTCTGCAATCAGTTCCACACGAACATGCTCATTGTCACAGGCAGCGCCGATTACACCGGGAGCTCTGTGGGAAAATGCAGGCATTGCATTATACAGATGAGTCGTATGTCTGGCACCCTTCTGGTAAGCTTCGTTTGCCGTATCATAGTCAGCAGTGGTGTGAGCGATGGAAATGCCCACTTCATCATGTGCAGCCTCGATAAACTCCATGGAACCTTCCTCTTCCGGAGCAATGTCTACCAGTTTAAACAGGCCGCCGGCAGCCTCCTGGAGACGATGGAACATATCGATGTCCGGTTTGTGGATGTATTTTCCGTTCTGGGCACCCTTCTTTGCAGGAGCAATAAACGGGCCTTCCATATTGATTCCGACCAGCTCGGCACCTGTAGCATTGTCATAAGATGCAGCTGCTCTGGAAATGTTGATCAGAGTTTCCTCATCAAACGTCATGGTGGCAGGGCAGATGGTGGTCACACCATTTTTCAGCTGGTATTCAGCAATCGCCCGGAATGCTTCATGGGTACCATCACAGAAATCATATCCTACACAGCCGTGGAAATGCACATCTGTAAGTCCCGGGATGGCATACAGACCGGATGCATCAATGACCTGTTCATCTGATGCAGATGCAGCAAACAGACCGTCCTCAATATAGACATCTTTCGTCACAAAAGTTCCGTTTTCTTCAAAAACACTTGCATTTTTAATAATCATAATTTCAGCCTTTCTTTCCTTCCTGATTCTGTATCCGGAATCGGGATAATCGTATCTGTCAGAGATTAACTGGCTCTTCTAGTCGTTCAATTTGGAAGCAGCAGCCTCGTCAGCTACGATCGTAACGTCAGGGTGAAGCTGCAGGATAGAAGCCGGTACATCTGGTGTGATCGGACCTTCTACTACCTTCTTCAGAATATCAGCCTTGTCAGCGCCGCTTACGACTACGACGATCTTACGTGCCTGCATAATATTCTGGATGCCCATCGTATAAGCCTGCTTAGGCACATCATCTTCTGATTCGAAGAAACGTTTGTTTGCCTCAATGGTGCTTGCTGTCAGGTCTACACAGTGAGTAACTTTTTCAAAGCAGTCAGCCGGCTCATTAAAACCGATATGGCCGTTGTGGCCCAGTCCCAGAAGCTGCAGGTCGATACCGCCCACATCAGCGATGATCTTGTTGTATGCACTGCAGGCTTTGTCAGCATCCGGCTCGATTCCGTCCGGTACAAAGGTACGCTCTTTCACAATATTAATATGATCAAAGAAGTTGTGGTTCATAAAATAGCGGTAGCTCTGGTCATTATCGCCTGAAAGTCCTTTGTATTCATCCAGGTTTACACTGGTTACTTTTGAAAAATCAAGATCCCCTTTGTTGTACCAGTCGATCAGCTGTTTGTAGGTACCGATCGGGGAAGAACCGGTTGCCAGTCCGAGCACACAGTCTGGTTTCATGATCACCTGTGCGGAAATAATATTTGCTGCCTTTCTGCTCATGTCGTTGTAATCTTTTGCTTTACAAATCTGCATAATCATCGTCTCCTTTTTATTCAATAATTGCTTTTGCGAAGAACTGTGGTAAATGAAAATTCGGTGTTTCGTTTTCAATCACAGTGTAGCTTCCAAAATGAGTAAGCCCTTCACTTTCCTTGATCTTGTAGAAGTTGCAGGTGATGGTATCGCCGGCTTTCAAATCGCTTTTTCCATAGACATATTCTATCAGGTCAAGCGGTACGGTTAACTCGAGAGTCCAGTGATCCTCATACACAGTTCCTTTACAGGAGCAGGCTTCGTGGAGAGAAGCAGGGAATGTTTTCCTGCCCTTTCTGCCATTGCCGTATTTGGCGTGAAGTGCACCATTGGAATTGGCCTCGAAGTTCAGATACATTTCCGGAAATTCTTCAGGATAAAACTGGAAGAAGCCTTCCATGGTACTGTCGAGGTGTACCGGATCGTTCGGCTGCGTATAGGTGCGCACCGGATCCTTTTCCAGACAGGTCATTTTCAGATAGAAACCTGTTCCGGGAATAAAAGCGAGAGCACCGGAAGTTTCCGGACGATAGTCTCCGCCCCAGTTGTACTTGTCCACTTGAAACTGCGGACAGGAATCAATCTCGGTCTTGTCTGAGATCGTTTTAATATGATATTCCATAGTTCCCTCCAAACTGCATTTTGATAAAATAAGTGTAACTCATTTAGGGGGAAATTGCAAGATGAAACACCTCGAATTAGCTGGTGTACAGGCAGCGGTGTTACTATTCACGGAGTGAACAGTAAGTTACTATTCACACGTCAGCCGGTTCGAGGTGTTTTCTGTGAGTGCAGCGAAGCGAAAGTTACAAAAAAGACTGTATTTTTTGGAAAAATGGGTGTATAATCCTTCTGTTATAGAGATTGTGCATGCGGCATTTCCGGATCATTGTCCTGCGATGCTTTGGAAGAGTTGTCTGTGCTCATGATAGAAAACTGAATCATTATTACATTTCTCGGATAGAAGTGCCGGATGCCACAAAGCTGTGGAATCAGGGGCTTCTTTCTGCTTTTAAGGAGGAAAACTATGCCAGTAAAATACATATTTGTCACGGGAGGCGTTGTCTCAGGACTGGGAAAGGGAATCACAGCGGCATCTCTGGGGCGTCTTTTAAAGGCGCGGGGATACAAGGTCACAATGCAGAAATTTGATCCTTATATTAATATTGATCCGGGTACGATGAATCCCATTCAGCATGGAGAGGTGTTTGTTACAGATGACGGTGCAGAGACAGATCTGGATCTGGGGCACTATGAACGTTTTATTGATGAGAGTCTGGATAAGAACTCCAATGTCACCACAGGAAAGATCTACTGGTCTGTGCTGCAGAAGGAGCGCAGGGGTGACTTTGGAGGGGGAACCGTACAGGTCATTCCGCATATTACCAATGAGATCAAGAGCCGTTTTTACCGGAATTACACTTCCGATGATACACGGATCGCCATCATCGAGGTGGGAGGAACGGTGGGTGACATTGAGAGTCAGCCGTTTCTGGAAGCCATCCGCCAGTTTCAGCATGATGTGGGACATGAAAATGCGATCATGGTGCATGTGACATTGATTCCATACTTAAAGGCTTCCGGAGAGATGAAGACGAAGCCCACGCAGGCCAGTGTCAAAGAGCTTCAGGGAATGGGGATCCAGCCGGATATCATCGTCTGCCGCTCGGAGCTTCCCCTGGATGACAGCATCAAGGATAAGATCGCGCTGTTCTGCAACGTTCCGAACAGTCACGTGCTCCAGAATCTGGATGTGGAGTATCTCTATGAGGCACCCCTTGCCATGGAACAGGAGCATCTGGCACAGGTTGCCTGTGAATGTCTCCATCTGGACTGTCCGGAACCGGATCTGGATGACTGGCGGTCCATGGTGGATGCGCTTCGTCATCCCACCACAGGGGTGAATATTGCGCTGGTCGGAAAATATATTTCTCTGCACGATGCTTATATCAGTGTTGTAGAGGCA
This sequence comes from uncultured Blautia sp., assembly GCA_900539525.1. Lineage (GTDB taxonomy): Bacteria > Bacillota > Clostridia > Lachnospirales > Lachnospiraceae > Hominisplanchenecus_A. Next base: position 17,581 of record UQCM01000039.1, on the reverse strand, counting down.
TTGAAGCATGGCGGAATCGCCAGCCATGCCACAGTAAATATTAAATGGGTGGATTCGGAATTGCTCATAGAGGAGAATGTTCAGGAAGTACTGGGAGATGTGGATGGTATCCTGGTTCCCGGAGGCTTTGGCGACCGCGGAATCGAGGGAAAGATCACAGCCATCCGGTATGCCCGCACGCACAACGTGCCGTTTCTGGGACTGTGTCTCGGGATGCAGCTGGCTATCGTCGAATATGCAAGACATGTGGCAGGATACCGTGATGCTCACAGTATTGAACTGAATCCCGCCACGACCCATCCGGTCATCGCCCTGATGCCGGACCAGAACGGAGTCGAGGACATCGGCGGAACGCTCCGGCTGGGGGCCTATCCCTGTGTACTGGACAAGAACTCGAAGGCCTTCGAGCTGTACGGGGAGGAGACCATCTATGAAAGGCACAGACACCGCTATGAGGTGAACAATGACTACCGGAAAGTACTGGTGGAAAATGGACTGACCCTCTCCGGAATTTCACCGGACGGCCGTATCGTAGAAATGGTGGAGCTAAAAGATCATCCGTTTTTTATCGGAACCCAGGCGCATCCGGAGCTCAAGTCCAGGCCGAACCGCCCGCATCCGTTGTTCCGCGGCTTTGTTGAAGCGGCACTGAAAATGAGAGGAAACGGATCATCCGTTCCGGAGCGCGAAGCGCGGAAAAATCCGAAGGCATCATGAGATGGAATACAGACGCAAAGGCGGGCAGAAGAAACAGGTCATGCTTCTTCTGCCCGCCTCACAGCAAGTACACTCGTATCAGCCACATCAGATAACCTTATGCTTCACCGGCCTTCAATATCGTATCAATGATACAGGCTCTTGTTCTCATAAACCGGCTCTGCCGTCAGCTGGACGCCAAGGCGTTTCAGCTGCTTGATATCCACATCGGAAAGCATGGAGGTAGTATGTGCCTGACAGCCGGAAAGTCGTGGAAGCTGTTCCAGAGCCTTCTGCGCATCCGGGTCGGAGGCGGCACTGGTGGAGAGTGCGATCAGCACCTCGTCGGTGTGGAGCCTGGGATTTTTACTGCCCAGATATTCTGTCTTCAGCCGCTGGATCGGCTCGATCGCGGCAGGTGAGATCACATGGCGTTTATCATCAATACCGGCCAGATATTTCAGAGCATTCAGAAGCATGGCAGAACATGGTCCCAGAAGATCAGAGGTCTTTCCGGTAATGAGCTTTCCGTCATCCAGCTCCATGGCAGCAGCGGGAGCCCCGGTAAGCTGGGCCTGACGCAGGGCAGCCGGTACGACCGGGCGGTCGGTGACAGACACATGTGCCTGCTTCATAATGAGTTCGATCTTAAAGGCCTCGGCATCGGATTTTGTTCCCGCAGCCAGTTCGTTTAAGGCGTGGAAATAGCGGCGGATGATTTCCTGGCGTGATGCCTCTCGGCAGACTTCATCATCAATGATACAGTTTCCTGCCATATTTACTCCCATGTCGGTGGGAGACTTGTAGGGACTTTCCCCGTAGATCCGTTCAAATATGGCACAGAGCACCGGAAAGATCTCCACATCCCGGTTGTAGTTTACTGTCGTTTTTCCATAGGCTTCCAGATGGAAGGGGTCGATCATATTGACATCGTTTAAGTCTGCGGTTGCAGCCTCATATGCAAGGTTCACCGGATGCTTCAGCGGGATATTCCAGATCGGGAAGGTCTCGAACTTGGCATATCCGGCGGGAATCCCGCGCTTATGCTCATGGTAGAGCTGGGACAGGCAGGTAGCCATCTTTCCGCTTCCCGGGCCCGGCGCTGTGATGACCACCAGCGGGCGCTTCGTTTCAATATATTCATTTTTTCCGTAGCCGTTATCGCTGACGATCAGAGGAATGTTGGAAGGATAACCCTCGATCGAATAGTGGATATATACCTTAAAGCCAAGCTTCTGCAGACGGCTCTTAAACAGATCGGCGCTGCTCTGTCCGGCATACTGTGTGATGACGACACTTCCCACATACAGTCCTCTTTGTTCAAAGGAATCGATCAGTCGCAGAACATCTGTGTCATAGGTGATTCCCAGATCTCCGCGGATTTTATTTTTTTCAATATCGCCGGCACTGATCACGATGACGATCTCCGCCTGGTCTGCCAGCTGCATCAGCATCCGAAGCTTGCTGTCCGGTGCAAAGCCGGGAAGTACGCGGGAAGCATGATAATCATCAAACAGCTTGCCGCCGAATTCCAGATAGAGCTTATTACCGAACTGCCCGATCCGTTCACGGATATGCTCGGACTGCATTTTAAGATATTTTTCATTATCAAAACCAATTTTCATATGTGTCATTCTCCTGAGATTTTAATAGATCGTGAGTAATTGTTCAGAGTCATGCAGATTTATAAATATGTGCCTTGGGGAGTTTACTCACCAGAGGCAAATATTATAAATCTATAGGGCGAGAGCCCTGCATGAGCAAAAGGGAAGCCTCGCAGAGGCGATTTTGCGAATGGACTCTGAACAGTAATAAAACAGAGTCATGCTGAACAGCTACTTACACTTTACGGTTGATTATACTACAGAAATCCGTTGTTATACAAATGGTTTTCAACGGAATTTTAGAAAACCTTTATAATTGTGGACGGTTTTTCACAAACTCTGTATTGATTTCTAAGGAAAGTATCCTTATAATAAGTGGGTATGCAGCTGTCCTTCGCCTGTGCGGCAGCAGCTGCAGGAATAAACATCAGGAGGATGAGTGCAGAAGATGGATAATAATCAGATGCCGGGTAATGGAAAGGGTCCGGGCGGCGGACCGCAGAATGACCCGAAGAATGGAAAAACCCCGAAAAATGGACAGAATATCGTTATCTTTCTTGTTGTATCTCTCGTGACGCTGATCGCGATTAACTTTTTTAATACGTTGCTGAGAGATTCGACGGAGACAAAGATCACATACAATCAATTTATCGAGATGGTGGAAAGCGGAGAGGTAGCCAAAGTGACCGTCACGAACAATGAGATCACCATTGTTCCGAAGAAGCAGCCGTTTCCGGGACTGGAGCTCACCTATAAGACGGGACGGATGGATGATGAACAGCTGACCCAGAAGCTTCTCGATGCGGGCGTGCAGTTTGAGTACAAGGTGCCGGATACGACAAGTGTGATACTTTATAATATTCTTGGAACACTGATACCGCTTGCACTGGTATGGGGCCTGCTGTGGTTCTTCATGAGGAAGATGTCAAAGGGCGGCGGTGTCATGGGCGTCGGAAAGAACAAAGCCCGTGTGTATGCCCAGAAGGAGACGGGTGTCACATTTAAAGATGTGGCAGGACAGGATGAGGCGAAGGAATCTCTGCAGGAGGTTGTGGATTTCCTGGAGAATCCGGGACGCTACTCGAAGATCGGAGCGAAGCTTCCGAAGGGAGCACTGCTGGTGGGACCTCCGGGAACCGGAAAGACGCTGCTGGCAAAGGCAGTGGCAGGTGAGGCACATGCGCCGTTTTTCTCCCTGTCAGGCTCTGATTTTGTGGAAATGTTTGTCGGTGTGGGTGCCTCCCGTGTGCGTGAGCTTTTTGAGGAGGCGAAGAAAAATGCACCGTGTATCATTTTTATTGATGAGATCGATGCCATCGGAAAGAGCCGTGACAGTCGTTACGGCGGTGGGAATGATGAGCGTGAGCAGACGCTGAATCAGCTGCTGGCAGAGATGGACGGCTTTGACAGCGCCTCCGGACTGCTGATCCTGGCGGCAACGAACAGACCGGAAGTGCTGGATCCGGCTCTTCTGCGTCCGGGACGCTTTGACCGGCGGATCATCGTGGATAAACCGGACTTAAAGGGCAGGGTGGATATCCTGAAGGTACATTCCAGGAATGTGAAGCTGGATGAGACCGTAGACCTGGATGCGATCGCTCTGGCCACCTCAGGAGCCGTAGGTTCTGATCTGGCAAATATGATCAATGAGGCGGCGATCCTGGCAGTCAAGAAGGGAAGAAGTCTGGTATCCCAGAAGGATCTCTTTGAAGCCGTAGAACTGGTACTGGTGGGTAAAGAGAAGAAGAATAAGATCTTAAGCCTGGAGGAGCGGCGCATCGTTTCCTATCATGAGGTTGGCCACGCGCTGGTGAGTGCGCTTCAGAAGGATTCCGAGCCGGTGCAGAAGATCACGATCGTTCCGCGTACCATGGGTGCGCTGGGATATGTACTGAATGTGCCGGAGGAGGAGAAGTGTCTGGAGACGGAGGCAGAGCTGCGTGCGAAGCTGGTAGAGTTTACGGCCGGACGCGCCGCAGAGGAGATCGTTTTCGATTCCGTGACGACAGGAGCATCCAATGACATTGAGCAGGCCACCAGGATCGCCCGTGCGATGATTACGCGCTTCGGTATGTCGAAGAAGTTCGGCATGGTAGGACTGGAGGTGGCGGCAAACCAATATCTGGATAACCGCACCGTCTTAAACTGCAGCGCGGTGACAGAAGCCGAGGTCGACGAGGAGGTTATGCGTCTGATCGGGGATTCCTACGAGGAGGCAAAGCGTCTTCTGACTGAGCACAGGGAGACGATGGATAAGATCGCTGCCTTCCTGATCGAGAAGGAAACCATCACCGGCAAGGAGTTTATGGAAATCTTCCACAAGGCAGAGCAGGAAGCCGGACAGTCGAAGGCTGGAAATGAAATTTCCGGGAGAGAAGATGCTGCGGAGGAGACAGAGAAGAAAGCAGTTGTATTAGAGAAAAATTGATACAGGTGTTAAAACTGGTTTACGTATTGTTCCGTGCATAGCGCGAATTCGGACTTTTGACACTTAAACCAAAATTAAGATTTATTAAAAGAATAACCATTGATTTTCTGAAGATATCCATCTATAATGAGTGAGAATATAGGTGGATGGAACCTGCATCTTTTGGATGCGGATGATCTCGGAAGGTCGGTGGTTTTTATTTTGCATAGAAGATTTTTCAGGACAAAGGAACAGCGGATCGCAGACAGGAAAGAATTTGAAGAAAAGTTCGCAGCACGTCTTGCCAGAATGGCTCAGGACTCCTCACTTTTTCAGATGGATGATTTTATCCAGCACGGGAATACAAGCACGCTGCTTCACTGTATTGCCGTTTCTTATTTCAGCTGCCTGCTGGCAAGAAAGTTCCGTCTTTCCTGCAGTGAGAAAGAGCTTCTGCGCGGTGCGCTGCTGCATGACTACTTTCTGTATGACTGGCATGACAGAGACAAGTCTCACAGCTGGCACGGATTTACCCACCCGGGAAAGGCATTGAGAAATGCCAGAAGAGATTTCAGGCTTTCCTTAAGGGAACAGGATATTATAGAGAAGCACATGTTTCCGCTGACCCCTGCACTGCCGAAGTACCGGGAGACCGTACTGGTATGTCTGGTGGACAAATGGTGCTCGACGTATGAAGTCTTCTGCAGAAATCCCTATGAGAATCTGAGAATGAGATTTCTGCAGAACAGAGTTTTGGTTCAGAGAGCGTGTACTGCGCAAAGAGTAAGCAGTAACATATAAGTAAGATAGATATGAAAAACCTTCTGAAGGTATCAGTTGTAGATGAAAAAGAAATCGGTTATACTTGATACAGGTATCGCCGGTTTCTTTTTTGTTCTTTATTTTTTCCGGCAGCAAGAGAGGAGAGTATTTTGTTTGACATACAGGAGGAATTAAAAAAACTGCCCGCGAAGCCCGGAGTTTACATCATGCATGATGACAGGGATGCCATCATTTATGTGGGCAAGGCGATCAGTCTGAAGAACCGGGTGCGTCAGTATTTTCAGAGCAGCCGTAATAAGGGTGTCAAGATTGAACAGATGGTCACAAGGATCGCCAGATTTGAGTATATCGTGACGGATTCCGAGCTGGAGGCACTGGTGCTGGAGTGCAACCTGATCAAGGAGCACCGGCCGAAGTACAATACCATGCTCAAGGATGACAAGACCTATCCGTTTATCAAAGTGACGGTGTCCGAGGAGTATCCGCGGGTGCTCTTTTCACGGACGATGAAGAAAGATAAGGATAAATATTATGGACCATATACGAGTGCCGGTGCGGTCAAAGACATCATCGATCTGATCCATAAGATCTACAGGATCCGTACCTGCAGCAGGAAGCTGCCCAAGGAGATCGGAAATGACAGGCCGTGTCTGAACTACCATATCAAACAGTGTCAGGCGCCCTGCCAGGGATATATCAGCCGGGAGGACTACCGCAAATCGGTGGAACAGGCCATGAGCTTTCTGAACGGGCATTATGAGCCGGTCATGCGGATGCTGGAGCAGCGGATGAACGAGGCGGCGGAGCGCATGGACTTCGAGGCTGCTATCGAGCAGAGAGAACTGTTGAAAAGTGTACAGCTGGTGGCACAGAAACAGAAGATCACCAACAGCGACGGGGAAGATAAGGATATTATTGCCCTGGCCGTCCGGGATACGGATGCCGTGGTGCAGATGTTCTTTATCCGGGGCGGAAGAATGATCGGAAGGGATCACTTCTTCCTGCGTGCGGCACCGCAGGATACGCCGGAAGAGATTCTCTCCAGTTTCATGAAGCAGTTCTATACGGGTACGCCAGATATTCCGAAGGAGATCATGCTGCCGGTGGAAATCGGGGACAGTGCGGTGCTCGAGGAATGGCTGGGCAGCAAAAGAGGGCAGAGGGTCCATATCCGTGTGCCGAAGAAGGGGACAAAGGAAAAGCTGGTGGAGCTTGCTGCCAGAAATGCACAGATCGTACTGGAGCAGGACAAAGACAGGATCAAGCGGGAGGAAGGAAGGACGATCGGTGCCATGAAGGAGATATCCGGGCTTCTCGGACTGGAACAGGTGGTTCGCGTGGAGGCATATGATATTTCCAATATCAGCGGCTTTGAGTCAGTAGGTTCCATGATCGTATATGAACGGGGAAAACCGAAGAGGAGTGATTACCGGAAGTTTAAGATCCGGTCAGTGAAGGGACCGGATGACTATGCCAGTATGCATGAGGTGCTGACCCGAAGGTTTGAGCACGGACTTCAGGAGCAGAAGGAGCTGGAGGAAAAGCAGGTGGCGGACAGATTCGGAAGCTTCAGTGTTTTTCCGGATCTGATCATGATGGACGGTGGAAAGGGACAGGTGAATATTGCCCTGCAGGTGCTGGAGCAGCTGCACCTGGATATTCCGGTATGCGGTATGGTGAAGGATGATAATCACAGGACGAGGGGGCTTTATTACCAGAATGAAGAGATCCCGATCGACCGGTCTTCCGAGGGGTTCCGTCTGATTACCAGGATCCAGGATGAGGCACACCGTTTCGCCATCGAGTACCACCGCTCCTTAAGAAGCAAGGAGCAGGTACACTCCATTCTGGATGATATAGAAGGCATCGGACCTGCCAGAAGAAAGTCCCTGATGCGGACCTTCCGCTCTCTGGAAGCCATTCGGGAGGCAAGTGTGGAGGAACTGGCGAAGGCACCGTCCATGAACGAACCCAGTGCCAGAAAAGTGTACGAGTTTTTTAGAAAATGATTCTTTTCTTATCATATTCTGGTGATTTTGGAAAAGATGTGATAGAATAATAACACCTAGACTTTTTAAAGGAGAAAAGATATGAGTAGTGTAGCGTTGACGAAGGTAGTAGAGCAGATGAAGCTTAAGAATCTCACGCCGGATATTGATATGTCACATATCGAGATCACGCTCCCTGATATCAATCGTCCGGCACTGCAGCTCACAGGGTATTTTGACCACTTTGATTCCGAGAGGGTACAGATCATCGGATATGTGGAATATACGTATCTGGAGCATCTGCCGCGGGAGGAGAAGATTCCGGTCTATGAGCAGTTTCTGGCAAGTAAGATTCCCTGTGTTGTCTATACCACGAGGACGGAACCGGATGAAGATATGCTGGAACTGGCGCATAAGTATGGTGTTCCGATTCTGAAGACTTCTCAGACGACCTCTGCGTTTATGGCAGAGATCATCCGGTGGCTGAATGTGGAGCTGGCTCCCTGTATTTCCATACATGGAGTGCTGGTAGACGTGTACGGTGAAGGCGTGCTGATCATGGGCGAGAGTGGTATCGGCAAGAGTGAGGCGGCTCTGGAACTGATCAAGCGGGGACACCGCCTGGTTACAGATGATGTGGTAGAGATCCGCAGGGTCAGTGACGTGACGCTGATCGGTACGGCACCGGATATCACCAGGCATTTTATTGAACTGAGGGGTATCGGTATCATCGATGTAAAGACGCTGTTCGGTGTGGAGAGCGTAAAGAACACGCAGTCCATTGATCTGGTGATCAAGCTGGAGGAGTGGGATAAGGACAAGGAATACGACCGGCTGGGACTGGAAGAGGAGTATACGGAAATCCTGGGGAATAAAATCGTGTGTCATTCCCTTCCAATACGCCCGGGACGAAATCTGGCGGTCATTGTTGAGTCGGCCGCAGTCAACCACAGACAGAAGAAGATGGGTTACAATGCGGCACAGGAGCTGTACAAGCGTGTACAGGAATCGCTTTCAAAAGGGAAAAAATAGGAGGAGACATCAGATGAAGAAGTATTGTTTTGGAATTGATATTGGTGGAACGACCGTAAAGTGCGGTCTGTTTAATGTTCAGGGTGAGGTTCTTGATAAATGGGAGATCAAGACCCGCTCGGAGGGAAAGGGAGAGCAGATCATCCCTGATGTGGCTGCGACGATTGAAGCGAAGATTGCTGAGAGGAATCTTGATAAAGAAGAAATCGCAGGCGTAGGTATGGGTGTACCCGGACCGGTAGACGAGGATGGCGTTGTCGTGACGGCTGTCAATCTCCACTGGGGTCGTGTCGATCTGGCACAGGAGATGGAGAAGCTGACAGGTCTGCATACGAGAGTTGGAAATGATGCCAATGTAGCTGCCCTGGGAGAGATGTGGAAGGGCGGCGGTGAAGGCTATAAAAATGTAGTCATGGTTACCCTGGGAACCGGTGTAGGCGGCGGAATCATTCTCGGCGGCAAGATCCTCACAGGAAGCCATGGTGCAGGCGGAGAGATCGGACATATTCACGTAGAGGATGATATCGACAAGCCGTGTGGATGCGGAAACAGAGGCTGTCTCGAGCAGGTGGCTTCCGCTACAGGAGTTGTTTATCTGGCAAACAAAAAGCTCGCTGAGAGTGACGCGCCGTCTGTTCTGCGTGAGGGTGAGGTTTCTGCAAAGACCGTATTCGATGCAGTAAAAGAAGGAGATGCCCTGGCATGCGAGGTTGCGGAGGAGTTCGGCAAATATCTCGGCACAGCTCTGGCAGGAATCACCGGCGTGGTAGATCCGGAGATCTTCGTTATCGGCGGCGGTGTATCCAAAGCGGGAACCGTTATTCTGGATTATGTAAAGAAATATTATGTAAACTGTGTGCTTACACCATGCAAAGGAACAGAGTTCGCACTTGCGAAGCTTGGAAACGATGCAGGTATCTTTGGCGCAGCGCGCATGGTGATCGAATAAGAGATTTACAGATCAGACAGGAGACAGCACCTGCCTTGCAGGCGGCAGCAGATCTGTAACAGTGGAGGGCGGACGAAATGACCGCCCTCCATTATTATGAGCCAAGGGACAAATGGACATAAAATACATGCTTGCATCAAAGCATCAGCCCGGCTGTCCCGATCAGGATCAGCAGGATGGCAGAGAGGGGAGTGAGAGCCGGAAAAAAACGGTGCTGCAGAAGACGATGTCCCAGAGCAAAGCTGATCTGCAGGCTGAAAAAGGAAAACAGCATGGAAAAGAAGCCTGTCAGCCAGGGAGAGAGCTTCATGACACCGGCACTGAAGCAGGGGGGGATACAGTTCACCGACAGGATGACAGCCAGGATCAGGATATCCCGAAACCCCGGAGACAGGGCAACTGCGGGTGTCTCATCTTCGGAAATGACACTCTGATACAGACAGAAGATGCCGAATCCGATCATGATCGCGGAACCGATCAGGTTGGTATAGACAAGAAAATTTTCAGAGATCAGGCAGGCGGCATAGGCGGAGGCGAAGGCGCAAAGTCCTGTTGTACCGCTGATGATGAGGTTCTGCCATATGCGAAGCTGCTGATGGCGCGCGCCCAGCTGGATTCCTATGAGCAGATTATCCAGATTCACTGCGAGCCCGATCAAAAGAGCCATAATGATATTCATAAGAAAGACCTTTCCGTATCCAGTAACACATTTTGCGATGCACAGATAGGATGCATACTGTGGTTTTCTATACAGAATATTCAGAAAATCAGAAGTTGTGAAGAGAAGGAATCCGTGCTATAATGGGAAAATGTGTAACTATTTATGCTGGCAGGAAGCCACGTAAGCGACTGATACCGGATTGACCGCTGGCGGAAGTGCTGCCGTCAGTTATGCAGAAATGAAAGGACAGATCTTATGTTAGCAGAAGTCTTGATGGACACCGTAATCGACAGTGTGAAAATGCTCCCGTTCCTTTTGGCGGCTTTTCTCCTAATGGAATGGCTGGAAAAATACTCAGGAGAATATGTGAATCGAATCCTTGCAAAAGTGGGACATGCCGGACCGGTGGTGGGGGCACTGCTGGGATGCATACCCCAGTGCGGCTTTTCCGTGGTAGCGGCAAACCTGTTTGCGGCAGGCATCATTACGCCGGGAACGCTGCTGGCTGTGTTTCTGGCGACATCTGATGAGGCAGTGCTGATCCTTCTGGGAAATCCGGGAAAGGGACAGGAGATCCTGACGCTGCTGATAACAAAGGTAGTAATCGGTACGGTTGCAGGCTATCTGATCGATCTGCTGATTCCGAAACGTCACAATCATGCGGCAGATATGGAACGGATCTGTGCGGACTGCGGGTGTCACGGACATGGAAGCGGACATGAACACGGGCATAAGCACGGGGGAATCGTCCGTGCGGCACTTCACCATACCGTGCAGGTATTTATCTATCTGCTCATTTTTACGGGAATCCTCAGCCTGGTGATCGAGCTGCTGGGTGTTGAAAAGCTGTCGGCGCTCCTGCTGGGAAATTCCATCTTTCAGCCGCTGATCGCCGCGGTGATTGGAATGATCCCGAACTGTGCCGCATCGGTGATGCTGACAGAGCTCTATCTGAACGAAGCGATCAGCTTTGCCTCTGTGGTAGCCGGGCTGTGCGCCGGAGCAGGAGTCGGTCTGGCTGTGCTCTTCCGTATGAATGAGAACATGAAAGAGAATCTGAGAATCATTGGACTGCTGTATGCGGTGGCGGTGATTTCCGGCATTCTTTTGCAGGCTCTGAATATCGAAGCTGGCAACAGTGTATTGGCCATGATCTCCGGTGCGGTTTCTGTGATGTAGGGAATTCCTTTATATTTCCTATATCACAAAACCTTCCGGGGGATGCGCAAAAAGCACCTCTTAGTAAGTATCTTTACTAAGGGGTGCTTTTTTTACCTGGCTTCCCAGCGTCCTGACGCACCGCAGGGGAGCACCAGTCCGTTGGAGGATACGGGAAGTCCCACCTCCTGGGAATCCACCGTCCCATGAAAATGCTTAAGCTCTGTGGCAAGCATATAAGTCAGAACTGCCGGGGCAAGTCCTGTGGTGTAGGAATTGACAAGGAAAAAGAGAGGATCATCGCTTAACAGCTTTGCACAGAGTCTGATCAGCGGGTGGATCGCCTCCTCAATTTTCCAGATCTCGCCTTTGGGCCCTCTTCCATAGGAGGGAGGATCCATAATGATGGCATCATAGTGGTTTCCGCGGCGGATCTCACGCTCTACAAACTTCACACAGTCATCCACGATCCAGCGGATCGGCGCATCGGAAAGTCCGGAGGAGCGGGCATTTTCCTTCGCCCATCCCACCATGCCTTTTGAGGCATCCACATGGGTCACGCTGGCACCGGCAGCGGCAGCGGCCAGTGTCGCCCCTCCGGTGTAGGCGAAGAGATTCAGCACCTTTACCGGCCGCCCAGCTGTACGGATCTTTTCCGAAAACCAGTCCCAGTTTGCCGCCTGCTCCGGAAACAGACCGGTATGCTTGAAGCTGAAAGGCTTCAGGTTGAAGGTCAGGCTTTGGTAATGGATGGTCCACTGCTGTGGCAGGTCAAAAAACTCCCATTCTCCGCCGCCCTTTTTGCTGCGGTGATAGTGGCCGTTACGCTTCTTCCAGCCCCGGTGCGTCTTTGGGGTATCCCAGATGACCTGGGGGTCCGGGCGGACCAGCAGGTAATCCCCCCAGCGCTCCAGCTTCTCACCGCAGGAGGTATCAATCACTTCATAATCTTTCCATTGATCTGCAATCCACATAGTAAACGATTCCTTTCTGTTATTGTTCTGTTAATTATTGTTTTGTTAATCAGTACGGTCCTGTCTTTCCTTCCGGTTATTTTTCTGTTAATTCCCTGGAACGAAACCAGTAGGTATAAAAATCCTCAAATCCAAGCGAACGGTATAAATGCTTGGCGGCCATGTTTCCCGCCACGACCTGAAGATAGGCATGGGAAGCCCCCTTCTTTACGGACTCTGAAAGAATCGCACTGCAGATGGAGCGGGCAAAATGCTTCCGGCGGCAGCTGGCATCCACATAGATGGCATACAGCCCGACATGTCCGCGGTCGAGAATCCCCAGTCCCGAGGCAACCGTGCGCCCGTCGATCTCGATAAATGCCACGATCGTTTCCTTTGGAATCGCCTTAAACATCGAAGGAACGATACGGCGAAGCGTGGGATTGGTCGTGCCGTTCAGACGGAAGAGGGAAGTGATCCAGTCATCCGTGATGCGGTCACGGAGCTGTACCAGAATATTGTCAGGATATTCGATGAAAGACGGAAGGCCGGAATTCCGTCCATAGTATTCGTATTCAGCAAAAAGCGACGGGTAGGGAACAAAATGCTCCATCGGCATGGTCATGACCTCGGTGGTATGGCATACCTCGTAGCCCCTCTCTTCCAGCATCGTGTCAAAGGAAGGATCCATCAGCGGATTGATCTTGAAACAGGCGGGGGTGTGATAGTTTGCATAAACACTTTCACAGTAAGAGATCTTTTCTTCAATCGGAAGCGTAGATGCTCCCACCTGCTCCACACTGTTGGTACGATGAGTGTAATTATGGGAAAAACGGATCAGCCATCCGTCGTACAGTTCGATCTTGTGGGAGGGCCATGCATTCAGAGAGATCTCCTCGATCAGTTTCATATAAGATGAAGGTTCCATAGTGCGTCCTTTCCCCGGCTGTGCTGCGCAGATTCCGGCGGTACTTTCGGTTTTCGTTCATTATAAAACATGACAGTGGTTTAATCAATGAAAAACTTGACCTTATCTTTTGACTCTGGTAGAGTAGGGAGTACAGTGCGAAGCAGATATGCGTTTACTAAGAGGAGGCATGGAGAGGATGAAGCTGGGATTTATCGGCTGTGGAAATATGGCGGGAGCGATGATCGGAGGGATTCTGGGAAACCATCTGATGGAGAGAGAGGAAATCATCGCATCCACATCAAAAGAGGAAAGCCGCAGAAAGGTGCAGGAGAAATTCGGCATTTGTACGACGTTGAATAACCGTGAGGTGGCAGAGCAGGCGGAGGTACTTGTTCTCGCTGTGAAGCCCCAGTATTATGAAGAGGTGATCACGGAAATCAGAGACCGGGTCACAGAGGAGCAGATCATCGTGTCGATCGCCCCGGGAAAGACGCTTCAGTGGCTGGAGCAGACATTCGGAAAGCCCCTGAAGCTGGTGCGCTGTATGCCGAATACACCGGCCCTGGTGGGCGCAGGCATCACAGGGGTATGCAGGAATGACCGGATAAAGGACGGGGAGCTTGAGAAGGTGTGCGGCATCTTAAGAAGCTGCGGCGAGGTAGAGGTGCTGAGTGAGCATCTGATGGATGTGGTCGTGTCAGTAAGCGGCAGCTCCCCGGCATATGTGTTTATGTTCATAGAAGCCATGGCGGATGCGGCAGTGGCTGACGGTATGCCGCGGGCACAGGCATATAAATTCGCCTCCTGGGCAATACTTGGAAGTGCGAAGATGGTACTGGAGACAGGAAAGCATCCCGGCGAGCTGAAGGATATGGTCTGTTCACCGGCCGGCACTACCATTGAGGCTGTGCGTGTGCTGGAGGAAAAGGGATTCCGCAGTGCTGTCATCGAAGCGATGAAGGCGTGTGTGGAGAAAGGAAGAAAGATGTAAATCGTTGTCTGCCTGTAATACGGTTACAGAACAGCAAAACATATAAGGAGGAATAGCAGATGGAACGAAAAAATGCATGGACAAAATATGAGGGAGAAGACAGAAAAGAGGTCTTTGCTTTTGCAGAAGGGTATAAAAGCTTTTTATCAAAATGCAAAACAGAGCGCGAATGTACCTCCGAGTTTATCCGTCAGGCAAGAGAGCACGGATATGAGAGCCTGGAAGAAGTGATGGCCTCCGGGAGAACGCTGAAGCCGGGAGATAAGGTGTATGCGGAAAACATGGGAAAGACACTGGCGCTTTATCACATCGGTGAAGAGCCTATGGAAAAGGGAATGAACATCCTCGGGGCGCACATCGATTCCCCGCGCTTGGATCTGAAGCAGAATCCGCTGTATGAGGACACCGACATGGCGATGCTGGAAACCCATTATTATGGAGGCGTGAAGAAATACCAGTGGGTAACCCTTCCGCTGGCGCTGCACGGTGTCGTGGCAAAAAAGGATGGTACATCCGTAGAGGTAGCCATCGGGGAAGAGGCAGGCGATCCTGTCTTCGGTGTATCGGATCTGCTGATCCATCTGTCAGCGACCCAGCTGGAGAAGAATGCGGCAAAGGTCATCGAAGGAGAGGATATGAACATCCTCATCGGAAGCATCCCGCTGGAGGGCGAAGAAAAGGAGCCGGTGAAAAAGCAGATCTTAAAGCTTCTGGAGGAGAAATACGGAATTGACGAAGAGGACTTCATATCGGCAGAGCTGGAGGCGGTTCCGGCAGGAGAGGCAAGAGACTACGGTCTGGACCGCAGCATGATCATGGGCTATGGACACGATGACAGGGTATGTGCCTACCCGTCCTTTCAGGCCATGTTTACCCTGGATTCCGTAAAGCGTACCTGTGTATGCATCCTGGTGGACAAGGAGGAGATCGGAAGTGTCGGTGCGACAGGCATGCAGTCACGTTTCTTTGAAAACACTGTAGCCGAGGTGATGAACTGTGCCGGACAGTACAGTGAGCTGGCGCTGCGCAGGGCACTGAGGAATTCCAGAATGCTTTCCTCCGATGTCAGTGCGGCCTTCGACCCGAACTATCCGAGTGTCATGGAAAAGAACAACAGTGCCTACTTCGGAAGGGGACTGACATTTAACAAATATACCGGTTCCCGGGGGAAATCAGGCTCCAACGATGCCAATGCCGAGTATATGGCCAGGATCCGCAGAGTTCTGGATGAGCAGAATGTTTCCTGGCAGACGGCAGAGCTTGGAAAGGTAGACCAGGGGGGCGGCGGAACCATCGCCTATATCCTGGCAAACTACGGCATGGAGGTCATCGACAGCGGTGTCGCAGTGCTGAACATGCATGCACCATGGGAAATCGTCAGCAAGGTGGATGTGTATGAGGCATATAAGGGATATGAGGCGTTTTTGAAATATATGTAATAAAATCAAATATCTTTCTGCGAAAAACTTGACGTTAATATGATAATCTGTTAAAGTTTATCGTATTAGCATCTAAATTGCAGCTGTTTGGAACGGCTGCAAAATACAAAAAGGATAAGAGGAGAAAGATATGAGTACAAACACGATATGGTTTCTTGCGGCATTTGCAGCGTACCTGCTGATGATGCTGGGAATCGGCGCATTTTATATGAAGAAAAATAAAGATGCCGATGATTATTTTCTTGGAGGACGAGGCCTGGGCGGCTGGGTGGCTGCACTCTCTGCACAGGCATCGGACATGAGCGGATGGCTTCTGATGGGACTGCCGGGTGCCGTTTATGCACTGGGCACAGGACAGGCATGGATCGCCGTAGGACTTTTCATCGGAACGGTGCTGAACTGGGTATGTATTTCCGCCAGACTGCGCCGCTACACGATCCGCGCGAACAATGCCATGACCTTCCCGGAATACCTGGAAAACCGTTTTCATGATAAGAAAAAGATCCTGCTTCTGATCTCGTCGATCGTGATCGTGATCTTTTTCCTGGTCTATACAGCATCTGCGCTGGCAGCAGGAGGAAAGCTGTTTGCGAGTGTATTTGGAATGGACTACAGACTGGCACTCACGATTGGTGCAGCCGTGATCCTGGCCTACACCTTTATGGGAGGCTTCATGGCAGTCTGCACCACAGATTTCATACAGGGAAGCCTGATGCTGGTGGGACTTCTGCTGGTTCCGATCCTGGCCTACTTCGTGATGGGACCGGAGAATCTGGCAGCAAATCTGGCAGCCAGCAATGTACCGGGCGGTGTCGATGGCTATCTCGATATGTTCAGCAATGGTGAGACATCGTACAGCGCGGTAGAGATCATTTCCCAGCTTGGCTGGGGTCTGGGATACTGCGGTATGCCCCATATCCTGACCAGATTTATGGCAGTAAAGAACGAAAAAGAACTGAAGAAGTCCAGAGTCATTGCCATTATCTGGGTAGCGATCTCCCTGTTTATGGCAGTTGTGATCGGAGTAGTCGGACGTGCCTACCTGTATCCGATGATTCTGGGAGAAGGTGCGGTATCCACGGAAAACGTATTTATTGAAACGATTACGCAGCTGTTTACAGTAGATATGAGACTGCCGTTTATCGGAGGACTCTTCCTCTGCGGTATCCTGGCAGCGATTATGTCCACAGCAGATTCACAGCTTCTGGTTACTGCCTCCTCGGCATCCAAGGATATTTACCAGGGTGTGCTGAACCCGAAGGCAGACACGAAGAAGGTACTTACGGTCAGCCGTGTCACAGTTATCGTTGTGGCAGTGCTTGCCTATATCATCGCCCTTGATCCGAACAGCAGCATCATGGGTCTGGTATCCAATGCCTGGGCAGGTCTTGGTGCGGCCTTTGGCCCCACCATCGTACTCTCCCTGTTCTGGAAACGGACGAATCTGCCGGGAGCAGTAGCCGGTATCGCATCCGGCGGCCTGGCGGTTATTATTTGGGATTATCTGCCACTGGCAGGCGGACAGACGCTGGGAGCAGCTACCGGACTTTATTCTCTGGTGGTAGGCTTTGCAGTGAGCCTGGTGCTGATCATTATCGTCAGCCTCTGCACAAAAGCACCGGATTCCCAGATGTTAAAAGAGTTCGAGGATGTTGCTTCAGGGAATGTGGAATAACAGAAACCTGTACAGAAATAAATGGAAGATATGTGGTAATATAGAAGAAAGCCCTGAGGTCCGGAGAGGACTGCAGGGCTTTCTTTAAATTTGAGTACGTCCTGGCGTACTTAAGAGGAGATTTATTTATCACCGGAACAAATTTGCTTTACTTACTACATATAGAAGTGATATTTAATTTGTTACAATAAAAATTGTGTGACTGTTAAAAAATATATTCAAAGATGCATGTTGTATATAGACAAAATTGCATTTGTATGAGATAATATAAAAATACAAGTTATCAAATGTGTCGTAAAACCCCTAGCTTTAGCTATGGGGATATAAGACACGTC
>UQCM01000038.1 GCA_900539525.1 uncultured Blautia sp. | reverse complement strand
TTTTATCAAATTCCTGCTGCATCCTGTTCTTTGCCATTTCTTATCTCCACATTTTCGATCCCGGATTTTCCGGCTGAGTTTGGTTTACGTATCTTTGGTTTCATAGTTTTGGTTTCATAGCTTTTACTTTGCATAGATATGATTTGCATAGCTCCCAGTATACACGTTTTTGCCAATTGTACAAGCATATTACGTAGCAGTTCTTCCCTCAAAACCATCTAAAACAAAACTATCTCGAACTGGCTGGCGTATAAACATAAGTTTTACATCTGCATTATAAAACCTGCACCTGTGTGATAAAGAAATCAGACATGTGAAATAATAAACAATTTAAAAAGACTTTATATGGACAGATAAAATTGTAGAAATCCTATATTTCATCTGCCTTTCTACATTAATAATTGCTATTCTTTACAAAAAAAGCAGATTGAATTGTTAAATAGCCACATTTCAGCCGCCTTCCTATATTAATAATCGATTCAGATATCAAAACTGGCTTACAGATTGTTCCTCACATAACGTTCCCGCAATTCCCCTGAAAATCTGGAATTTGCGGAACCTCTGCCACACTTCTTCATTTCCAGGCGTGTTATAAAGTCTTTCATTCACACCAAGGCAACTGTTCACTCAGTGACCAAAACACGCTTCGCCATGCACAGAGATCATACATTCTGTGCATGGCGAAGCCAGGGAAAATGCTTATCTGCGTTCCAAAAATGCCGCAGGATCCACCCCCCCCCGCGGCATTCTTATCAACTCTTATTAATTCTTACCAATTCTCATCAGTTATTATCTTCAAATGTCTCTTTCAATTTATCCATAAACCCTTTTTTCTTCGGCTTCTCTGCTGTCTTTTCATTCTTAAGATGAATTCCCAGCGACTTATCACTTGCCTCGTCGAATTTACGCAGTGCTTCCTTCGCTTCTTCATTCAGCTTCGTAGGTACCTGAACCACCAGGGTTACATAGTGGTCTCCGCGCACAGACTTGTTTCGCAGGGACGGAACACCCTTGCCCTTTAAACGCACCTTCGTATCGGTCTGGGTGCCCGGCTTCACATCGTAGAGTACGTCGCCGTCTACCGTGCTGATCCGCACTTCGCCGCCCAGTGCGGCCTGTGCAAAGGTGATCGGTGCCGTAGAGAAGATGTTCATATCCTGGCGCTGGAAGATCGGATGGCGCATGACATTGACCTCCACCAGAAGGTCTCCTCTCGGTCCGCCGTTGATGCCCGGTTCTCCCTTTTCACGGATACGGATACTCTGCCCGTCATCAATACCTGCCGGTATCGTAACTGCGATCTTTTTCCGGCTGGAAGTATAACCGCTTCCATGACAATGGGTACACTTCTCCTTAACGACCTTACCGGTTCCTCCACAGTCCGGACAGGTCTGTACATTTCTCACTGTGCCGAACAGGGACTGCTGGGTAAAGACTACCTGACCTTTACCACCACACTTTGAACAGGTTTCCGGACTGGTTCCCGGCTTCGCTCCAGTGCCGTGACAACTGGTACACTCATCCTTAAGATTCAGTTCGATCTGCTTCTCACAGCCAAAGACTGCTTCCTCAAAGGTGATCCTTACACTGGTACGAAGGTTTGCACCCTTCATCGGCCCGTTATTTGCCCTTCTCGTTCTTGCACCGCCGCCGAACAGATCGCCGAAAATATCGCCAAAGATATCACCCATATCCGCGCCGTTAAAGTCAAATCCGCCGAATCCGCTTCCGCCGCCGCCCTGTTCAAAGGCTGCATGGCCGAACTGATCGTACTGTGCCTTCTTCTGAGGATCACTCAGGATCGCGTATGCCTCTGATGCCTCTTTGAACTTCTTCTCTGCCTCTGCATCTCCAGGGTTCATATCCGGGTGATACTTTTTGGCCAGCTGTCTGTATGCTTTCTTTATCGTAGCCTCATCAGCGCCTCTGTCAACGCCGAGGACCTCATAATAATCTCTTTTACTTTCTGCCATTATGTTCACCTATTCTCCATTATTACGCCCATCAGGGACAGAGACTTTTTCCGCATTCCGGTTTCCCGGACTGCGGGGAAAGCACCTGCCCCCTCTGTGATTTTATACCTCTTTGTAATCTCCGTCAACTACATCATCTGTCGAATAACTGTTATCTGCCGCACCGGCACCCATATCCGGGCCTGCGCCTGCTGCGCCCTGTGCTGCCTGCGCCTGCTCATAAACCTTTGCAAATACCTTCTGTGCACTTTCCATCAGCTTCTCTTTTGCAGCTTTGATCTCTGCCACCTGAGCATCTGTCATGTCCTCCGGATTGGACTTCTCGATGAGCTCCTTCAATGCTGCCAGGTCAGCCTGAACAGCCGTCTTGTCATTGGAATCCAGCTTGTCGCCTACTTCCTCAAGAGCCTTCTCTGTCTGGAATACCATGGAATCTGCATCATTTCTTGTATCAATCGCCTCTTTACGTTTCTTATCCTGGGCCTCGAACTCTGCAGCCTCTTTGACTGCTTTCTCGATATCTGCATCTGACATATTTGATCCTGATGTGATGGTAATGTGCTGCTCTTTTCCTGTTCCCAGATCCTTCGCAGATACATTTACAATACCGTTGGCATCAATATCAAAAGTAACCTCGATCTGCGGCACGCCTCTTCTTGCTGGCGGGATACCGTCCAGACGGAACTGTCCGAGAGATTTGTTATCTCTTGCAAACTGTCTCTCACCCTGTACCACATGGATATCTACAGCGGTCTGGTTATCTGCTGCCGTGGAGAAGATCTGGCTCTTCTTTGTAGGGATCGTTGTATTTCTTTCGATCAGTCTGGTAGCTACACCACCCATTGTCTCGATGGACAGAGACAGCGGCGTAACATCCAGCAGAAGGATATCACCGGCACCGGCATCTCCTGCCAGCTTTCCTCCCTGTACGGAAGCACCCAGAGCCACGCACTCGTCCGGATTCAGGCTCTTGCTCGGCTCATGTCCGGTCAGTGCCTTTACCTTATCCTGTACAGCCGGGATACGTGTAGAACCACCTACCAGCAGAACCTTGGAAATTTCACCTGCTGTAAGCCCTGCATCCTTCAGTGCTGTCGTAACAGGTGTTGCTGTTCTCTCTACCAGATCATGTGTCAGTTCATCAAATTTTGCTCTCGTCAGGTTCATATCAAAATGCTTCGGACCCTCTGCAGTTGCTGTGATGAACGGCAGGTTGATATTTGTCGTTGTTGCAGAGGAAAGCTCTTTCTTTGCTTTCTCTGCTGCTTCTTTCAATCTCTGGAGCGCCATCTTATCACCTGATAAGTCAACGCCCTCATTTTTCTTAAACTCAGCCAGCATATAGTCTGTGATCTTCTGGTCAAAATCATCACCGCCCAGTCGGTTGTCACCGGCTGTAGCCAGTACCTCGATAACTCCATCACCGATCTCGATGATCGATACATCGAAGGTACCGCCGCCAAGGTCATATACCATGATCTTCTGCTCTCTCTCATTGTCCAGTCCATAAGCCAGTGCAGCAGCTGTCGGCTCGTTGATGATACGCTTTACATCCAGACCGGCAATCTTTCCGGCATCCTTGGTTGCCTGACGCTGTGCGTCATTAAAGTAAGCCGGTACAGTAATAACTGCCTCTGTTACTTTCTCTCCCAGATAATTCTCTGCATCTGCTTTCAGCTTCTGAAGGATCATTGCTGAAATTTCCTGCGGTGAATATTTCTTTCCGTCAATGTCTACCTTGTAATCGCTGCCCATATGTCTCTTAATAGAAGAAATGGTCTTGTCAGCATTTGTTACCGCCTGACGCTTTGCCGGCTCACCTACCAGTCTCTCACCGGTTTTTGTGAAAGCCACTACGGACGGTGTGGTTCTTGCTCCTTCTGTATTTGCGATTACTACCGGCTTTCCGCCTTCCATAACTGCTACGCAGCTGTTTGTTGTACCTAAGTCAATTCCGATAATTTTTCCCATTATGATTTCCTCCTCATAAGAAATGAATGATAATATAATAAATGTTTACCTGTTTCCTTTTTCACTGTTTCAGTTTGCTACCTTGACCATGCTGTGCCTTACCACTGTATCACGATACAGATAGCCTTTCTGGAATTCCTCGGCTATGACATTCTCTCCGAGTGCTTCATCCTCCACATGCATTACAGCATTATGGAAATTCGGATCAAATTCCTGACCCACGGCTTCAATGGGTTTCACCCCAATCTCCTCCAGGGTGGTAAGAATCTGTTTGTAGATCTTATCCATCCCCTGAACAAAAGGATCTTCCTTCTGTTCTTCCGGAACAGCTGCCAGCCCGCGTTCAAAATTATCCACGACCGGAAGGATCTTTTCGATCACGCTTTTTGCTCCGATCTCGTACATAGAGGATTTCTCCTTTTCCGTACGCTTGCGGAAATTATCGAACTCTGCCATCTGACGTTTCAGACGGTCTGTCAGTTCTTCGATCTTCTCATCCTTTTTGTCTTTCTTTTCTTTCTTCCGGAAGAAGCCCTTTTTCTCTGACGGATCCTTCTCCGCCTCTTCGTTCTGTATATTTTCAGACGCTTCGTCTTCTTCCTTTATTGCATCCGTCTCTTCTGCGACCTCCGTTTCCCCGGCTGTATCCGCCTCTTCTCCGGCTGTCTTTTCCGATGCGGCTGTTTCCTCTAAATCCTTTTCCAGCTTTTCATCTTCCACGCTTTTTACCGCCTTTCTTCGTCATTTTTCTGAAATATATGATCTAACTGTGTCGTAAGTGTTTTGAGCGCGGATACGACCTTATCGTAATCCATACGTTTCGGCCCGATAATTCCTATTGTACCCTTCATGCCGCCTCCTAATTCATAGGTGGCCGTGACGACACTGCAGTCCTTCATGGTCTTAACCGGCGATTCGTTTCCGATATAAACCTGGATGCCTGTATTCTCCTCGGAGTCCATCCCTCCTGCAACGAGATTTGCCAGCTGCTTCTTTTCTTCAAACGCATGGATCAGTTCGCTGGCCCGTGTACTGTCGCTCAGCTCCGGATATTTGAAAATATTCGTGGCACCGCTGGTATAAATTTCCAGTTCCTCATCGTCCATCCGGATGGCTTCTGCCACTGCATCCAGCACACTGTTGACAACCTCACTGTGGATTCCCGCCTGCTCCTTAAGCTTTGTGATCGTTCCCAGATTGATCTGTTCTACAGTCAGACCGTTCAGACTGGTATTCAGCAGGATATTCAGCTTCAGGACTGTCTCATTGTCAAGCTGATGGTCCATGTGGATCATTTTGTTCTTCACCACATTTCCCTCGGTAACGACTACTGCCAGCATCTGATGGTCGCTGATCACAGACAGCTGAATGAATTTCAGCTTCGTCCGCTGGTACTGCGGGGAGGTGATCATGGTCGCATAGTTCGTATTGTTTGCCAGCACCCTGGCCACCTGCTTCAGAACCAGATCCATCTTATCCTGTTTCTGGATCATCAGCTCCTTCATTTCGGTGACTTCCCGCTCCTTATCTGCCATCAGCTGGTCTACATAAAAGCGGTATCCCGCATCTGACGGAATCCTTCCTGCGGAGGTATGTGGCTGAAGAATATAACCCATCTCCTCCAGATCGGACATTTCATTACGAATCGTGGCGGAACTCAGATTCAAATCTGCATATTTGGAAATGGTCCTGGAGCCTACCGGCTCGCCTGTCTCCAGATACGTCTGAATAATCGCATATAAAATCTTTGTCTTCCGCTCATCCAACTGCATCTTTAAATCCTCCTTCCTTTTATTAGCACTCTTTAGAGATGAGTGCTAACATCTATGTACATAAGATAGCACCGTGTATTTTCTTTGTCAATAGTATTTTTCATTTTTTTTAATTTTAATCTTGGGGAGCGTGGGAGTGATTTGACTTTTCCATCAAATGTGTTATATTGAATTTAATGATGCCAGGGTCAAAAGGTCATGATTTTCATACTTGCATGAATAATCATGACTCCTTGACCCCATGATACTACTAAGATAGAAAGGAATCCTTCCCAATATGAAAAAAGGATCAACCATAGCACTGTTCCTGTCCACCCTTGCAATCATCTGTCTGCTGGGGCTGGCTGCCTTTGTAACTATTTATATGAATGATAATTCTTCTCCGCCCGGAACTTCACCTGCGGTATCCCCGGAAAACGAATCGGAATCAGACACTTCCACACAGATTCTGGATGCGGGTGAAACCATTATCACAGGAACAAATCCTTTTGATGAAAATGCAGAAGAACCAGAACATTCCTATATCTTTGTGGGTGATTCCCGCACAGTAGGAATGCGTACTGCCGTTTTAAAGGAAAACAGTGGTGACACCTGCACCTATATTGCCAAATCCGGTGAAGGCTTCTACTGGCTTTATCATGACGGCATCGTAGCATTAGAGGAAGCGCTCCGGTCTGACCCGTATGCCACCGTGATTTTCAATCTCGGTGTGAATGATCTTGACGAGGTGGAGCGATATATCGATTTTTATAAAGAACTCTTCTCTGTCTATCATGACCCTTCCTTCTATCTGATGTCAGTGAATCCGGTAGATGATGAAGAATGCATCGGGGCAAGCAACGAAGAGATCGAAGCCTTTAATGAAAGAATACAGGAAGAATTCCCTGATAAATACCTGGACTGCTACCATTATCTGCTGTCGGAGGATTTTGAAACCGTAGACGGACTTCATTATACCAACAGGATTTATCAGATGATTCACCGCTTCGCAGTGATGACCCTGACTGAGAGGGAATAACGTACCACACCATTGAACAAAGTCCTGGATGGATCACCCGATCTCTCCAGGACTTTGTTATTTCACTCACCACCTGTGGAGGTGAGATTCTTATCTACTTTGAACAAGTGTGCAAGTTCATCTCAGTTCCCCACCCCCCTCACTCATGAGGGGATAGAAATTCTGAGAATACATAATTACTGATATCAATTCCTTTCGATGTCAGCCGGACCCATTCATCGCTTTTCACAAGCAATCCCTCTTTCACCAGCTTCACGGTGACCTCCCCGTAGACTTTTTCAAAGGAACAGGAAAATTTCTTTTCAAACTCTTTTATGGAAACCCCCTGCATCAGCCGCAGACCCAGGAACAGAAACTCTTCCATCTGCGCCTGTACACTCAGAACCTCTTCTTCCTCTCTCCCGGCATGACCATTCAGGTACTGCCTGATCTCTGACGTATTCCGGAAACGCACTTCATCGATCAGAGAAGATGCACCCAAACCGAACCCGCGGTAATTTACACGTCTCCAGTATCCGCAATTGTGACGGCACTCATAGCCTTCTTTTGCATAGTTGGATATTTCATAGCGATGATATCCTGCTTCTTTCAGGATCCGTTCCGTATCATCGTACATCTGCCGTTCTTCCTCCTCCGATGGCAGAAGACTGCATGCAAGCCCCTTCTCCCTTTTCCTGACATCCTCTGCATACCTGTCATAAAAGGGAGTTCCCTCCTCAATGATCAGACTATAGGCTGAGAGATGCTCCGGGTTTAAGGCTGCCACCTTTTGAAGTGTCTCCCTCCAGGTCCGGCTGCTCTGCCCGGGAAGGGCAGACATCAGATCAATATTGATGTTCTCAAATCCGGCATCACGCGCCATAGAATAACTCTTCTGAAAATCCTCCCAGGTATGGATGCGTCCCAGCAAATGGAGCTCTTCATTCACTGCTGACTGCAGACCCAGGCTCAGGCGGTTAATGCCCGCCTTCTTCCATGCCGCCAGTTTCTCATCTGTCAGGGTTCCCGGATTTGCCTCCAGCGTGATTTCCGCATCCTTTTCCACCCGGAACTTGTTCTGAATCTCATCCATGATACGGAGGATGGTTTCCCCTGACAGAAGCGAGGGCGTTCCGCCCCCAAAGAAAATTGTGGGGACGATACCGCCCTCTTCTGCTGTCCGGATCTCTCTTGCTAGGGCATCTGCATATGCCCTCCTCTCCTCCCTTTCTGCCGGAAAGGACAGAAAATCACAATATGCGCATTTCCTGACGCAGAAAGGAATATGAATATACAGTTCCAGTATTCTGTTGTGTTCCATGTAATATCTCCTCTGCAATCCTGCTGCAGTTCACTGGCAAAGCGGTCATTCCATGACCACCAGTTTTATTTATCGTCCAGCTTTAACACACTCATAAATGCCTTCTGCGGAATCTCTACATTTCCCACCTGGCGCATCCGTTTCTTTCCTTCCTTCTGTTTTTCCAGAAGCTTTCTCTTACGTGTGATATCACCGCCGTAGCACTTTGCCAGCACATCCTTCCGCATGGCCTTCACCGTCTCTCTGGCAATAATCTTGCTTCCGATCGCCGCCTGGATCGGAATCTCAAAGAGCTGTCTTGGAATCTCTTCCTTTAGCTTCTCGCACATCTTCCTGCCTCTTTCATATGCGGTAGCTGCGTGCACGATAAAGGACAGGGCATCCACTTCCTCCCTGTTGACCAGAATATCCAGCTTCACCAGTTCGGACCGCACATATCCTTTCATCTCGTAATCAAAGGAAGCATACCCTCTGGAGCGTGACTTCAGTGCATCAAAGAAATCGTAGATGATCTCATTCAGCGGCAGGTCATATCTCAGGAGAGCCCTCGTCTCCTCCATATATTCCATGCCCAGGTACACGCCTCTGCGCTCCTCACAGAGCTGCATGATCGAGCCGATAAACTCTGTCGTCACCATGATCTCTGCACTGACCACCGGCTCCTCCATATATTCAATCTCCGACGGATCCGGAAGGTTGGATGGATTCGTCAGGTCGATGACTTCTCCATTTGTTTTATGAACCTTATAGATAACACCCGGTGCTGTCGTCACCAGGTCAAGATTGTATTCCCTCTCCAGGCGCTCCTGAATGATCTCCAGATGAAGCAGCCCCAGAAATCCGCACCGGAATCCAAAGCCCAGGGCAATGGAGGTCTCCGGCTCGAACTGCAGGGAAGCATCATTTAACTGAAGCTTCTCCAGAGCATCCCGAAGATCCGGATATTTTGCCCCGTCTGCCGGATACATGCCGCAGAATACCATGGAGTTTACCCTCTTATATCCGGGAAGCGGCTCCTCGCAGGGGCTGGATGCATTGGTGATCGTATCACCCACACGGGTATCCTTTACATTTTTCAGGCTGGCAGTGATATAGCCTACCATTCCGGCGCTCAGCTCCTCACATGGGATAAACTGTCCTGCTCCGAAATATCCTACCTCAACCACCTCTGCCCTGGCACCTGTCGCCATCATCAGGATCGCTGTCCCCTTTTTTACCGTTCCTTCTTTGATCCGGCAGAACACGATAACACCCTTATAGGAATCGTATACCGAATCAAAAATAAGTGCCTGAAGCGGTGCCTCAAGATCCCCCTGAGGTGCCGGTATCTTCTCCACGATCTGCTCCAGTACCTGCTCCACATTCAATCCCGTCTTTGCGGAGATCTGCGGTGCATCCTGTGCCTCAATGCCGATAATATCCTCAATCTCATTGATCACCCTCTCCGGGTCAGCGCTCGGCAGATCGATCTTATTGATGACCGGCATCACATCCAGGTCATGATCCAGGGCCAGATATACGTTTGCCAGCGTCTGTGCTTCGATTCCCTGGGCGGCATCTACCACAAGGATCGCCCCGTCGCAGGCTGCCAGGCTCCTGGAAACCTCATAGTTGAAATCCACATGTCCCGGCGTATCGATCAGATTGAAAATATATTCCTCTCCATCCTTTGCCTTATAAACGATACGCACGGTCTGTGCCTTAATAGTGATACCTCTCTCCCGCTCCAGTTCCATGTTGTCCAGCACCTGCGCCTGCATTTCTCTGCTGGTAAGCAGACCTGTCATTTCAATGATCCGATCCGCCAGTGTTGATTTTCCGTGATCTATATGTGCGATAATACAAAAATTTCTGATTTTGCTCTGGTCTATGACTGACACTTCTCTTCCTCCTGACATTTACATCATGATGCCTTCTGGTTTTTTCGCGCTTTGTGCTCCCGAAATCCGAAAAACATCTGAAATCATGTCATTTAGTGTATCACATCTTTTACTCACCACGCAATACCTGATTCAGAATATCGCCCAGCAGCTCCATAGAATTCATCTCCTCCTGCACCGTATTCAGCTGTGTCCCTGACTCGATCAGAAGAGCCCTGGGACGCATATGCAGATTATACCGCAGACTCTGAAGATAAATATTTCTCGTCCAGCCCGGATAATACTGCGCGGCCTTCAGCTGAAGCTGGAAGGAGAATGCCAGGTTATCCTCTATATAGGGATTGGGAAGGTAATCGATTTCACCATTCATGGCTGTGCGGCTTAAGCCATTGAAGAACATAATCTGTGCCACAGGCTTCCCGTCGATCTCGGTCACAAACTTATGCCCGTCGACACCGTCCCTGTGCAGGTCAATGACTACCTCTATGGATGGATTTTCATCGAGAATCTGCTGAATGTCCGGTGCTGCCAGGGTGTACGCCTTATTCCTGTCCAGCTCACCGTCAATCATGTCATACACCGCTGTGTGATGGATCACATGAAACCCGTACGTTTCTGTCAGGATTTTCGTCAGATACTTACCCACACCCACGATCGTATCATCCACATCCCCCTCCACAGAGTCAATAAATGCCTCCTGGGAATGGGTATGGTAGATCAGGATCTGAGGAACGGAACTGTCAGTAGTAAGCTTCAAATCTTTTGACATGAACAGATCATAGTTGATCTGACTTTCCAGCGGGGTGGTGGAGGGATCTACAGCAAAAAAATTGTTCAGGAGATAATCATAGTCCCGCAGCAGTTCCTCATCGACTTCTGCCACCGGCGGTCTTTTCGGATCCTTTGCCGCCACATCTGTATGGGACTGTGACGGTTTTTCTTTCTGTGGTGCATCTGCCCCGGCTGTTTCCTCTTCTGATCCGGCTGCTTCCTGCCCTGAACCGTCTGCTTCCTGCTTTGAACCGGCTGCCTCCTGCCCTGAACCATCTGCTTCCTGCTTTGAACCGGTCATTTCTGTCTGCTGCTGTGTATGATCACTCTTTTCTGCTTCTGCCTGTTCTTCCTTCTGATTTTCCGCCTCGACCATAAGCTCATATTCCAGAAGACTCTCTATGTCGGGCTGACGCTCTGCCTGTCTCTGTGCATAGGAATGAAGCGGAAAAATCTCCTCAAGTGTAAGATCCATCCAGTTCTTTCTGCTGTCTGTCTCTTTCCACGCAAAAGTCAGTCCCGGCATATGAGTCTTCACTGACATCGTCTCCAGCATACGTTCAACCCCGGATATACCGGAAATTTTCTGTATAAAACGGCTTTCTTTTGCAATAGCAAAACCTCTATATATAATATAGAGGCCCAGGATAACGATTAAAATCCACGCTGCGATCTGAAACTTTTTCTGCATCCGGCTGCCTCCACTGTCTCCGTCTCAGTACAAGAATGATAACCACTCAGCAAACCCGCTGAGTAGTTACAATGACTTATACTAATATATGAGACAGGCTTCCTATCTATGCCAGCCAACCTTCCGCATGCATGGCATCAGCAGTCCAGCGCGAGATTAATCCCCTCGGAAATCGTATAGCTGATGCGTTTGATGGTCTCATCAATATCCTTTGGTGTCACGAACATGGTATTCAGATGAGGAGAGATCAATTCACGTATCATCTGCTGCTTTTCACTCTTGTTCAGGGTGCCCAGTGCACCTCCCAGATTCCGGATATTTGAATCCTGATCCATCGTATCCACAAGACTCTCCATCGTATCATTCACGATGGTTGCCGCATCCACCACCGTAGGCACACCGATCGCGATCACAGGAATCCCGAGGGCTTCTTTGTTAATGCCGTTCCTGTGATTTCCCACACCCGATCCGGGATTGATACCTGTATCTGTGATCTGGATCGTGCGGTTCAGTCTCCTGGTACTCCTGGCTGCCAGTGCATCTACAGCGATAACGACTGACGGATGCGTCTCTTCTGCAACACCACGTATGATCTCCAGCGTCTCCATTCCGGTCTGTGCCATGACTCCCGGCACCAGAGCGCTGACCAGATGGACACGTTCTTTTCCAAACGATGCTCTTCCATATTCCTTCACCACATGCCGGGTAATGTTGATATTATTCACTACGTACGGTCCCAGAGCATCCGGTGTCACCTCACGGTTTCCCAGTCCCACGATCAGAACCGATGTTTCCTCTTCCCCCAGAAGCTCACGTAAATGCTCTGCCAGTGCCTTCGAAATCTCCCTGTGATAGTCCTCGTCTGACACGGACATATGAGGAGCCTCCATGGTAATATACGTCCCTACCGGCTTTCCCATGGCCTTTGCCCCGTTCTCTGTCTCAATCATCACATGTGTGGTCCGTATCTCGTTCTGTTCATCCTCCGTTTCGCTGATCCTGACTCCCCGGATCTCTACATGATCCTCTTCAAAGCTTTCTTTCGCCTCCAGTGCAAGATCTGTCCGGATATTAAATTTACCAAGCATGTCTGTTCTCCTCTCTCAGAAATTATGAGTTGCCCGACAAATGAGCCTGACGTCGAGGTCAAAAGTTTGTGGCTCCATGATGCCTTCGGATTTTCAGGGCTTTCCTTTTAAGGATATTTTTTGCATTTTTTTGTGAAATATGTATTGACATTCATACGCTGTTAGACTAGAATAAATAAGCATGCTTCTATCGAGACGTCCGTGTCCGGCTTCGATATAGCAGATAACGATTTTAATGATTATGATAAAATATTTTGGAGGTGTACAGGTTGGCTAATATTAAATCTGCAAAGAAAAGAATCTTAGTAAACAGAACAAAGGCTGAGCGCAACAAAGCAATCAAATCAGGCGTTAAAACTGCTGTAAAGAAGGTAAACGCTGCTGTTGCCGCTAATGATAAAGAGGCTGCTGCTGCCGCTTTATTAAACGCTACTTCTGTTATTGATAAAGCTACTAAGAAAGGTGTTTATCACAAGAACACATCTGCGAGAAAAGTTTCCCGCTTGGCAAAAGCTGTAAACAGCATCGCTTAATTTATACAGAATAGAAACATATAAAACACCAGGTCCCGTCAGCCTGGTGTTTTTTGTAATATAAGAAATTCCCTCGTGCAGGCCCCTCATGAATGAGAAGCTTGCACACTTCGTTCTATATAGACAGAATAGACCGGCTTACCCGGGTTGTTCCGAGCTGTATTTTACAATCAGCAGTTCCACACTCAGCATATCATTCATGCGCCCTGTCTTTACAGCTTCCTCTGTCTCAACGCAGTCCCTGACTGCAGCTTTTAATTCATCTATTCGAAAGCTTCTTGCCTGCCGGGCATAATTGCGCACGATAAAGCTCTGCATCTTCATCTTTTCTGCAATGGCAGTCTGGTCAAAGCCCTGTGAGAGCATTTCTTTTACCTGCATCAACATGTTAAACTGTCTGGTGATCAGAAACAGGATCCGCATGGCCGGCTCTTTCAGTGCCAGAAGATCGTAATACAGATCCAGGGCCCGCTTCTGCTTCTTTTCCGCTATGGCATTTATCATATCGAAAATCTTATTCTCGGTACGTATGGTACAGATTTTCTCAACATCCTCACTGGTGATAACATCACGCCCCATGGTATAACACAAAAGCTTTTCCAGCTCCTTCTGGATGTTTTCCATATCATTTCCCGTTCTTGAAAGAAACAGATCCATGGTAGATGAGGTAATATTTTTCTTCTCTTTTCTCAGGGAACTCAACACCCAGTTCATCAGCGTCTTCTCATCCTGCCTCTTCAACTCCACCACGCGGCCGCCGTTCTTTACTGCCTTGTAGAGTTTCCCCCTCTTGTCCACCTCATTCTCCACAAAGACCATACAGGTCTCCGGCGGCATCTGTGGTATGTAATCCGCAAGCTCCGGCGAAGCCGACTTAAAAAAGCCGCTGTTTTCAATCAGTATCATGCGCCTGTCTGCAAAAAAGGGCATCGTCTCCGCCTGGTCGATCACTTCTCTGACGTTGATGCCCTTTCCCTCATACACAGACAGATTCATGGTATCTCCGGAAGGAATCACTGCATTTTTCAATTTATTCCTGTAAAGGTTCTTCAGGTACAGCTCTTCTCCATAGAGAAGATATACCTTTTTTAAGTTTCCGCTTTTTAAATCTTCGATCAGACTTTTCATCCTGCCTCCTGCACTGATTCCCGTTCATACCGGTTTCTTTCCTCTGAACATATATTGCCGTTCTAACGATGTTGCCCGACAAATGTGCCTTACGTCGATTTTTCCGTGCTTCGCACTCTCAAAATCGACGAAAACATTCGCAATCCGCTCATTTTTCTTCGAAAAATGGCTACTTGCATCATTCTAACATTACTGTCTGAAATAGTAAACCTCTGCTTTGACTTTTTATTCAAATACCTTTACCAGAGCCTCCGATTTCATCTGCTTTTTCCTCTTCGTCATCATCCCGCCGATTCGGCCTGTTTCCTTCGCTGACAGTGATTTCCATCCCTTTTCCAGTACCTGGTCAAGCAGTCCCAGCTCCTCTGCGATCTCGTATTTTAATTCTTCCTCCGGTGTAAGATGGTTTAAATCAATTTTCTTTTCTTTCTTTGACATAAAAAGCCATACCCCTTTCTTCTTTTCTGGAGTATGGCCTTCTTTCTGCAGATTTATACAGTGCTTTTACCTTTCAGTGGACACTCTGTGCTTTTCCTTTTAGTACTCATACGGTATGATGATCGCTGCTGCAATATAGATAAAAATTCCCGTAGTCGTACATCCCAGCAGAACTGCCAGAAGACGGATCAGGGTAGGATCAATATTCAGATACTCCCCGATTCCTCCGCAAACACCGCAGATCATCTGATTGTCTCTTGATTTGTATAATTTTTTCTGCATCCTCTTTTCCTCCTTTGTCATTTTGTAATACCATGCATCTCTGTAGACCGGTTGTGACATTCAAACCATTTACAGCATCGGATCATTCCCCATCTCCATGACCGGAATGTCCATGATCCTCCGTTTCGTCATGATGATTGGATTCCATTTTTGCATGACTGGAAGCTGTATCCGCATCCTGCATCTGTAAATCATTATAACTGCTTTCATATTCATTTGCAAAGCTTAAAATGACACTTCCCATTCCGCACTCGATCTCCATGGTATTTCCTGCACCATTGTCAATTTTCCGGTCACTGGATATCCCGCTGTAGCTGTCTTCTCCCAGCACCACATTTCCGATTCCACAGGATATCCTGTAGTTGAAGTCCTTCTGACGATTGCCAAGGTTCATGACAACCTCTCCCACGCCGCACTCAATATCACATTCACCCGTGACGTATCCGTCTATGGCAACGTTTCCTACCCCGCAGCTGATATCCAGCTCTCTGCACACCAGAGCCTCTGCCTGCAGGTTTCCCACACCCACGTCCATCTCTACCTCATCAAACACAACGCCCGCCGGAACTTCCAGCGTAACACGTGCTGTATCCACATTCACAAGATTTCCCAGATGCTTTTTCCCTGTATTGCTCTCAATCTTGAGGGTGTCTCCATTCTTTGTGCTGTCAAACTTCCCATCCGGACTGTAAGCATAGACATGAAACCTGTCATCATCACTTTGAACAATCTGCATATCTGTAACTCCAAGCTCTAGATCCAGCTTCCTGATTCCATCATAGGTTTCCTCATATTCCGAATATTCTGAATCTCCCGTCCATTTTGACTCTTCTGTCTCCCCGTCTGTAATCACCTGATAATCCCGCACCCGGAAGAACGGGATGCTTCTCAGCTCTCCAAAATCCACTCCGCACACAACCGCCGCTACACAAAATGACACACCTGCGACTGCAAAAACCGCCGCAATGATCAGACAGATCTTCGTAAATTTCTTCATAGGCCACCCCTTCTCTTCTTTATCATCCGACTGACAATCTCTGTGATCTTCCGGATCAGCCAGGGAACTGCTTTCCCGTATATCACGATGCTCGCAAGAAGCAGAACGATTCCGGCTGCCAGCGCCAGCAGTCCTCCTCCCATCATCAGAAAGCCAACCCCCGGCGCCACGATGATCTTCGCAATCCCGATTCCCACAAAGACAACTCCCAGAATGAGTGCCACTACAGTAAGCACCGCAGCAGACACTGCAATCGCAACTACGACTCCAAAAATCCCTGCAAGCACTCCGAAGATACTTGCCAGTACAGGAAGTGCAACAGGAATGGCCAGAATGCATAACAGGATGATCAGCAGGATATCTCCCCTTCCCCGCTTCTTCTTTTCCCTTGTTCCTGATGCATCGTACTGATAGCTGCCTTCTTTGTCATCCTGCCACGATGCCGTTCTGGGCTGCGGTACTTTATTATCCTCCCGGAAACGTGCATCCTGATATCCCGTCTCCGTATACTCTCCCGCTTTATCATTTCCTTCTTTTAAGCCATCCTTGATAACGGCCGCCACCTTTTCCGGACTGCCCAGTTCCCGGATCACTTCTGCCTCCTGCTCCGGCCCCGCCTCATCAAAATAATCCTCATACCAGACGAGTGCTTCCTTCCTCTCATTATCCGGAATATCCTGCAGAAGATACGCAAGCTGTTTCATATATTCTTCCCGGCTCATCCAACTTTTCCTCCTGTAAATATTTTCGTGATCTTTGACGAATATTCCTGCCACTCGGACATGTACAGGTTTAACTGTACCGTTCCTTTTTCTGTAATCCTGTAATACCGGCGGTTCCGTCCTCCATACTCCCGGTCGTAGACCTCCAGGCAGTCATCCTTCTGAAGCCTTCGAAGCACCGGATACAGCGTGGACTCCGAAACCTCAAGTGCCGAGCGCACATCCTGGGTAATGCGATAACCGTAAGTGCCCTCCTCCTCTTTCGAGACGACAGCGAGCACGATGGCATCCAGCAATGCCGCGCCTGTATTAAATACCATCTCATCAACTCCTGTTCCATTTTTTATAATATTGTTTTGACGTCAATATTATATTCTATATAATATTATTTGTCAACAAAAAAACGGATTCCCAAAATAAATGATTTTCACAATAAACCCGGGGAAATCTTATTATAGATTTTCCCCGGGTCTAGTATAACCCACATTAAATACCTTATGTTTTGTAACCTTTTCCCTCTCCATATTTCCCGCCATAAGCCACTTCACAGTCTTTTCGGTAAAAAGAAATGTCTTCTTCATCATCTGCCAAGCGCCTTCTGTATACATTCCAGCGTATATGCAAGCTCTTCTTCCGTGTGCGCTGCTGAGAGGAACATCGCCTCAAACTGAGCCGGTGCCAGATAAATGCCCTGCTCCAGCATGGATGTGAAATATGCCGCATAGTCCGAAGTATCGGAGGTCTTTGCCGTGGCATAGTTTACAACCGGTGTTCCGGTAAAGAACATACATCCCAGGGACCCTACGTGGTTCACCTGAAGAGGCCTTCCACTTTCTTTTGCGATCTCTGCGAGCTTTCCGTAAAATACATCCCCTTTTCTATTCAGCTCTGTATAGATTTCCGGATGATCACGGAGGATCCGAAGCTGAGTAAGCCCTGCCGCCATAGCCACGGGATTTCCGCTTAAGGTTCCCGCCTGGTATACGGCACCGACCGGAGCGACCATTTCCATGATCTCGCGTTTACCTCCGTAGGCACCGACAGGCATTCCCGCACCGATGATTTTTCCGAAGGTGGTAAGATCTGCCTCCACCCCATAATATCCCTGTGCGCCGTCAATTCCCAGACGGAATCCTGTGATGACCTCATCAAAAATCAGGACACTGCCGTACTTCATGCAAATATCACGCAGTCCTGAAAGGAAGCCCTCTACCGGAGGGATCACACCCATGTTCGCACCCACAGGCTCCACGATCACAGCTGCGATTTCCTCACCGAATTCATCAAATAATGCCTGTACACTTCCCAGATCATTGTAGACGGCAGAGAGAGTATCCCGGGTACAGCCTGCCGGAACTCCGGCACTGTCCGGAACTCCTGCCGTCATGACGCCGGATCCTGCTTTCACCAGCATGGCATCGGAATGGCCATGGTAGCAGCCCATGAATTTCACGATCTTGTCTCTTCCGGTATATCCCCTGGCTGCACGGACAGCACTCATCACCGCTTCCGTACCTGAATTTACCATACGCACCATCTCGATCGAAGGGACGATCCCGCAGATCAGCTCTGCCATCTCCACTTCCCGCTCTGTCGCCGCACCGAAGCTCAGTCCGTCCTCACAGGCACGGATCACACTCTCCCGGACCTCCGGATGGTTGTGTCCCAGGATCATCGGCCCCCAGGAGCCGATAAAGTCGATATACTCCCTGCCATCCACATCATAGATGTGAGATCCGTCCGCCCGTTTGATAAAACGCGGGGTCAGACCTACGGAGCCAAAGGCTCTGACCGGGCTGTTGACACCTCCCGGAATATAGTTTACTGCTTCCTGAAACAATTCCTCTGATCTTGCCATTATCCGATTCTCCCTTCATCCATCAGCCGTGCCAGCTCTTTTGCAAAATAGGTGATGTAGATATCACTGCCTGCCCGGTAGGCGGCCACCGCCATCTCCCCGATGATCCGCTCCTCGCCGCCAAGATAGCCAAGCTTTGCAGCCGCCTTCACCATGGCATACTCGCCGCTGACGCTGTAGGAGGCGATCGGTGTATGCACTGTCTTTGACACCTCATTGATAATATCCAGATAAGCCATGGCCGGTTTCACCATGATGATATCGGCTCCTTCTTCCACATCCAGAAGTGCCTCCTTGATGGCCTCCCGCCTGTTGTGAAAGTCCATCTGGTAGCTCTTTCTGTCACCAAAGGCCGGTGCGGAGCCTGCAGCATCACGGAAAGGCTCATAAAATGCAGAGGCATACTTTACCGCGTAGGACATGATCGGTGTCTCCTTATATCCTGCCTGATCCAGGCACTCCCGGATGGCGCGCACACGTCCGTCCATCATATCAGATGGCGCCACCATGTCGGCGCCGGCTTCCACATGAGAAAGCGCTGTCTTCGCCAGAAGCTTCAGCGTCGCATCGTTTTCCACCTCATGACCGCACAGAACCCCGCAGTGCCCGTGAGAAGTGTACTCGCACATACATACATCCGTGATCAGATACAGATCCGGAAAGCTTTTTCTCGCCTCTCGCAGTGCTTTCTGTACAATGCCGTTCTCATCGTATGCCCCGCTGCCAAACGCATCCTTATGGTCAGGGATACCAAAGAACATCACACTGTTCACGCCTGCATCCTGAAGACTTTCAAGCTCTTCCTTCATTCTGTCGATACTGTAACGGTACTGCCCCGGCATTGTCGGGATTTCTTCCTTAATATTGTTTCCCTCACGTACAAACATGGGATAGATCAGGGAAGACTTATCCATCCTTGTCTCCCGCACCATTTTCCGCAGCGTTTCACTTCCTCTGATCCTCCTTGGCCTGATTAACATCTCCATCCTTTTATCCTCCTGCTTCATCACTTTCCCGATCGTTCATCCGCAGCACAGCTCCTCTACGCATTCCACTACACTGTCCATCGTAGCCTTCTTCGCCATATAGGTTTCCATTCCCAGCGCATCTGCCGCCGCTTTTGTCTGTTTCCCGATACAGACAGCCCGTACCTTATGAAAATCCAGTCCTGCCGCCGCCTGCGCAAATCCACGTACGGTGGAAGCGCTGGTAAATACTGCATAATCAATATTTCCGTTTTCAAATTCCGCACGTTCGTCTATGAGTTCCTGGCTCTCATACCGTGTGTCATAGGTAGCCACATCATCGATCTTTATGTTTTCCACTTTCTTCAATTCATCGATGAGCTCACGGTTTCCAGTCGCCGCCCTGGGTACCAGTATCCTTTCTCCCGGCCTGCAAGCCTTCGCCAGCTCCCTGCCCAGTGCCTGACCATCATAAATCTCCGGCATCAGATCTGCAAAAAATCCTCTCTCCTCCAATGCCTTTCCCGTACCACTGCCGATAACGGCAAACCTTGCACCTGACAGAGCACGGAGATCCTTCTTCCTGTCTTTCATCTCATCAAAGAAAATCCTCACCCCTGTCGGACTGGTAAAGACAATCCAGTCATATTCTGAAATGCGGTCAAAACATTCTGAGAGTATTTCATTCGGGCGGATCGGAACCGTCCGGATGGCAGGAAGTTCCAGCACCTCTGCCCCCTGTTCCCGAAGCTTCTTCGCCATCGTCGAAATCAGTTCCTTCGGCCTTGTCACCAGGATCTTTTTCCCGGCAAGGGGCAGCTTTTCATACCATGCAAACCGCTCTGCAAGCGCACATACCTTCCCGACCACGATAATTGCCGGTGTCTCGATGCCCTGACGCTTCACTTCTTCCTCCAGCGTAGATACCGTTGCCACAATGCGCTTTTGTGCCGCCGTGGTTCCCTTCTGAAGAATGGACGCCGGCATGTCAGCATCCATGCCATGTGCCAGCAGTCCTCTGCAGATATCGCCCAGGGACGACACTCCCATCAGAAATACCAGCGTTCCTCTGGTGCGTACCAGTGCCTCAAAATCTATATTATACTCTGCATCCTCCGGCTGTCCGGATTCATCAGCATCCGTCTGTTTTTTTGTTTCATTTTTTTTATGTCCTGTGATAATGTGCAGGGAAGAACAAAAATCCCTGTGTGTCACAGGAATCCCCTGATATGCCGGAACAGAAATTGCAGAGGTCACACCCGGTACCACCTCATACGGGATTCCATATTCACACAGAAGCTCCAGCTCTTCACCGCCTCTTCCAAATAAAAAGGGATCTCCGCCCTTTAACCGGACGACTCTTTTTCCCTCCTGCGCCTCTTTTACCAGAATGCGGCTGATCTCCTCCTGCGGCATGGTGTGGCGGCTCGCCCGCTTTCCCACATGGATCCGCTTCGCCTCAGATGGAATCATATTCAGAATGCTCTGCCCAACCAGGGCGTCATAGACGACCACATCCGCATGCTCTAAAACTTCCCGGCCCTTTAACGTAAATAACCCCGGGTCGGAGGGACCTGCCCCGACCAGCCAAACTTTTCCTGTCATCTTATCTGTCATTCCTCCAAAAACTGTAACTGTTCCCATTGATCGGCCAGCACATACACTGCCATACATATTTGCAGGCAATTACCGGTTACTGTATGCTTCTGCGCATGTATTCTTCACGCAGCTGCTGTGCCAGGCCTTTCCCGAGCTTTTCTGCCTCATCCAGAGCCGCCTCACCGCTTCCCTTCAGCCACCCCTTCGTCTTATCATTATAGTACAGCCCCAGCAGGCGAATCCTTTCTCCCTCTACAATCGCATGTGCTGCCACCGGAGAACTGCATCCGCCGTTTAGTTCTGTCACAAAGGCGCGCTCCGCTTTCGCCGCACAGGCGGCATCCCGGTCCCCGAATCCCTCCAGACAGCTGTAATCTTCGTTCTTTCTTCCCTGAATGGCAAGAATCCCCTGTCCGGCCGCCGGAATCATCTCCTCCGGTTCAAAATAGCGGGAGATCCTCTGCTCCAGTCCCAGGCGTTTCAGTCCCGCCGCCGCCAGGATCAGCGCCCCGTATTCTCCTTCATCCAGTTTGCGCAGTCGTGTCAGTACATTCCCGCGAACCGTCTGAAAGGTCACCTCCGGATACAGCTGGGCGAGCTGCAGCATCCTTCGAAGACTCGAACAGCCCACCGGACGGCTCCTGTCCCAGCTGTTAGCTCCTTTGGGCAATACCAGCACATCTCTCGGATCTTCTCTTTTGGAGAATGCGATCAGAGGCAGCTCCTCCGGGACCTCCATGGGCATATCCTTTAAACTGTGGACTGACAGATCACTTCTGCCCTCCAGCAGCGCACGGTCCAGCTCCTTGACAAACAGCCCTTTGCCTCCCACCTGATCAAGCGTCCGGTCAAGGATCATATCTCCCGTTGTCTTCATGGTCAGAAGCTCTGTCTCTGTCTGTGGATGATGCTCCCTGATATAATCGATCACCATCTGAGACTGGATCACTGCCAGCCTGCTCTCCCTGCTTCCCACGCAAATCTTACTTCTCATAGACCTTTTCCAATCCTTCCACACATTCTCTGAATGCCTTCTGACTGACGGTGTCCCGCAGTCCGAACATCATCTTCGTCACAACTTTTCCTGCTGCCGTCCCGATACTGTTCTCCAGAGTCTTCTGCTGCTCCTCATCCAGGGGCAGGCTACGGATGATCTTGTGAAGACGCAGCTCAAGATCCACCACGGCACTCTCCCTGATGCCCCGGATCTTCGGCACCATGTCGCGGCATTCATACCACACATAGAAATCCTCTATCTGCTCTTCCAGGATATGCTCTGCTCTCCTGATATTTTCCTTCAGTTCCTCACTCCTGGCATCTATTTGAAAATCATCAATATCGTAAAGTGTCACGAAAGGAAGCTCCCCTGCCAGAGGGTCGATATCCCTGGGTACTGCCAGATCCAGAAGCACGATGGGGTGTGTCAGAGCGGCTTCCCGGACACAGTGCTCCTTCAGCGTATAGTTTGGACTTGCCGTGGCGCTTACCACAAGGTCACACGCAGGGAACAGCCTCATCCGTTCTCCGTAATCAATACGGCTGCAGTTTCTTGGGATATCCACCATACCGCTGCGGTACTGGCGTACGGTGACCGTCACAAATGCCCCTGCCTGCTGCAGCACAGTGGCCGCCAGTTTTCCCATCTCTCCGTTTCCAATGACCATACAGGTCTTACCTTCCGCATGAAAACCTTCCCTTTCCAGTGTATCCAGCGCCTGATGGATGACCGACCGGTTTGCCCTTGAGAGCACCACCTCCGTCTTTACCTTCTTTGCAGCCGTCACCGCCATGCGAAACAGCGTCTCCATCACGTTATCTGTAGCATAGTGCTCTCTCGCCATAGAAAGCGCAGTCCCTACCTGGGTAATGATCTGATCCTCCCCCAGGATCCTGGACTTTAGACCGCTGGCCAGACGGAACAGATGGATCGCAGCCTCCCGCTCCCGCCGTTCCACAAAATATTCACGGTACGGCTCCGGGGAAAGCTCTCTGATCTCACAGAGCAGATCCACCAGCGATCCCGTAAAATTCTCTTCACAGCTCACCCACAGCTCCATCCGGTTGCAGGTGGAAAGCAGGACACAGCCACTGATTCCGTCTTTTTCTTTCATGATTTCCAGTGCTTCCGCACATTTTGTCTTTGTAAATGAAAATATAGTTCTTATATCAATCTCAGCACGGCTGTGATCGATCCCTATCATTCGAATAGACATAAAACGATTCCTTTCGTTTCAATTCGTAAATCGTTACTGTTCACTCCGTGACCAGTAACCGTAAATCTCCTGTATCATCATAGCACATCACCACACAAAATCAAGCGGATTTTGCCCCCACAGTTCAGTCATACAACATAAATGAAAAGGATACCTGGAAATATGCCCGTCATTGACAACCTGTTCCTTTCAGTGCTACAATAAATTTGTCCCGCAAAACATGAGCGGATTGCGAATGTTTTCGTCGATTTTGAGAGTGCGAAGCACGGAAAAATCGACGTCAGGCTCATTTGTCGGGTAACTCATAAATTCATCATAAAGGCAAACAGGTGCCCCGCACATGCGGAGAGAATAGGGAAGACGGGTGAGAATCCCGCACGGTCACGCCGCTGTATCGGAGGAGTGCCGCTTACATATCAGCCACTGCACACGCGGGAAGGCAAAGCGGTACAGAGAGTCCCAAGTCAGAATACCTGCCTGCTTGCATTCATAAACACATAGTTACGAACGATGACTAGGTGGCAGTATGTTATGTCTCGCTACCTGTCTGTCATCCGCAGGCAGGTATTTCTTTGCATTCTGGCACCCGGAAAGGAGTGTCTTATGATCATCATTGACAAGCTTTGCTATGCTTCCAGACTCCGCTATATGAATGCGTCTGTAAAGACGCTTCTTGCAGTGCTGACCCTTATTTTTTGTATCACAGACCGGTCTGTCATCATTTCCCTGCTTATTCTGGCCGTCATGAGCTGGCTGACCATTAAAAAGGGCGGAGTCCCCCTTTCAAGATACCTGAAGCTGATGCGTATCCCGCTGGTATTTTTGTTTCTCAGCACACTGGCAATCCTTGTAAACATTTCAGCATCACCCATGGATGCCTTTGCCATTCCTCTGGGAAGCATCTATATCACCAGCAGTTATGCTGCACTGCTGCATGCCGCACAGCTCATTCTCACGGCACTGGCAAGCGTATCCTGCCTGTATTTTCTCTCACTCTCCACACCGGTCACAGACCTTCTGGGGGTAATGAAGAGATTCCATCTGCCGGATCTGTTCATTGAACTGATGCTGCTGATCTACCGTTTTATCTTTGTCCTGTTCGAGATTGCGGATGCCCTGAGTACTTCCAGGGATTCCCGCCTGGGCAATGTGGATTTCCGGACTTCCTGCCGTTCCTTTGGCAGTATGGCTTCTGCCCTTTTCATCCGGGCATTTAAGAAATCCAATGCTCTGTACGACGCCATGGAATCCCGCTGCTATAACGGACGCATCCACGTATTGAGTGAAGAATATCCTCCAGAGAGAAAACATCTGTGCCTGATTCTTCTTTTCGAACTGATGCTCATTGTCATTTCTGTCACACTGCGCATCGCCGGACTTCATTATTAACTATGGATGTCTTAATTTCAATGATTACCTATTATCAGGAGAAAATATCGATGAATGAGATTATTATTAAAGCTGAAAATATACAC
Source organism: uncultured Blautia sp. (assembly GCA_900539525.1). Classification (GTDB taxonomy): domain Bacteria; phylum Bacillota; class Clostridia; order Lachnospirales; family Lachnospiraceae; genus Hominisplanchenecus_A. Next base: position 2,006 of record UQCM01000038.1, on the reverse strand, counting down.
TACACCTATGAGGATGGAAACGAAGCCTTAAAGGGTGTGAACCTGGAAATACGCCGGGGACAGAAGATTGCTTTCATGGGGGCAAACGGTTCCGGGAAGTCCACCTTTTTCCTCTGTCTCAACGGCATTCACAGGCCACAGACAGGAACACTATCTTTTGACGGTACGCCCTATGACTACAGCCGCCGGGGACTTTTGCATCTTCGCAGCAAGATAGGTATCGTATTTCAGGATCCGGACAACCAGCTCTTCTCTGCCAGCGTCTACCAGGAGATTTCTTTTGGTATCCTGAACCTGGGAGTCTCCGAGCCGGAAGCGAAAGCCGCTGTAGAAAAAGTGATCGAACAGCTGGAAATCACACCGTTTCGGAGCAAGCCGACCCATGCGCTCAGCGGCGGACAGAAAAAACAGGTATCCATCGCTGATATTCTTGTCATGAATCCGGACGTGATTATCTTTGATGAACCGGCAGCCGCTCTGGATCCCAGGCACACGACTCTGGTAAACCGGCTGATCGACAGCCTGACGGATGCGGGGATTACCGTCATCATCTCCACTCATGATGTGGATTTTGCCCTGAACTGGGCCGACCGGGTGGTACTGTTTAAGGACGGAGTCGTCTTCGCCCAGGGTACATCGGAAGAGATCTTTGTAAACAAGAGCATCCTGAATGCTACAAATCTGGAGACACCCGCAGTCATCCAGCTCTTTGAGGATCTGTGCAGAAAGGAAATCCTGAAATCCTCCCTGCCACTTCCCAAAAACCTGAATACACTCGAAAAATATATCAGCAACATCAAACAGGAAAAACACTACAGGAGAAAATCAGAAATGAACCAGTTATCAAAAAGAGCCATTCTTGCCGTAAGCTTCGGCACAAGCTTTGAAGAAACAAGAAAGAAAACGATCGACCGCATCGAGGATGATATCCGTGCCGCTTATCCGGAGGATGCTCTGTACCGTGCATGGACCAGCAAAATGATCCTGAAAAAGCTTCAGAAAAGGGACAACCTTCACATCTGTAATGTGAAAGAAGCCATGGAAGAAATGATCCATGACGGCATCACCGACCTGATCGTACAGCCTACCCATGTGATCAACGGTATCGAAAATGATCTGATGAAAGAAGATGTACTTTCCTACTCCGAACATTTTGACAGTATCTCCTTTGGAACGCCTCTTCTCAGCTCCGAGCAGGACAACCGTGAGGTCATCGAGGCGCTTATGGATGACTGGAGATGCCTTCCGAAGGATGAAGTTCTGGTGCTCATGGGACATGGAACCACGCATTTTGCCAATGCCATCTATGCGGCACTTGATTATACTTTCAAGGATATGGGCTATCACAATGTATTTCTTGGCACTGTAGAAGCCTATCCATCCATGGAAACACTGATGAAACAGGTGGTCAGCTTTGCCCCGAAAAAGGTACACCTGGCACCATTCATGATCGTAGCCGGTGACCATGCCAGAAATGACATGGCAGGCGATGACCCCGAATCCTGGCGCTGCCAGTTCGAGGCTGCAGGCTTTCCGGTGGAATGCCATCTGAAAGGACTGGGCGAATATGAAGGAATCCGCAAGGTATTCTTAAGACATGTAGAGGAGAGATGCTAAGTGTAATTCTATCTAAAGCTTCATAGATTGGCTATCATCCGGCAGGCAAATGCTATAAATATTTTTAAACAACTTTCCGTTAGAGTACACCCATTGTGTGCATACACAACAAAGAGGCAGGTGAAAACACCTGCCTCAAAAGAAAGAATCTTATTTCATTTTTGCTTTCTTGGTCACACCTACCTTAGTGAATTTCTTCATCAGAACAGTACGCTGTTTCTTATCCAGCTTTTTCGGCATCTTGACCGTCATCTTCACTGCCGTCTTCTTAAATGCACCGGACTTAATTGTCTTGATTGCTTTTCCTTTTACAACAATGCTGCTTAACTTCTTGCAGTTGCTGAAGCTGTTCTTGTCGATCGTCTTCACATTCACTCCAAGTGTCAGTT
>UQCM01000037.1 GCA_900539525.1 uncultured Blautia sp. | reverse complement strand
CATGATTTTTCATGCAAGCATGAAAATCATGACCTTTTGACCCTGGCATCATTATATAGATTTATAAAAAAATAAAGGAATCTCTTGACGTGAGAGGGTTTTATGAATATAATTGAAATGATGTTTTTTGACATGACGAAAATAAGTTACCAACGATATAAGCGATGGCGCCGGAGCATGCGCGCAGGAATGCGGATATTATTTGGTTAGATAAAGGAGGTGCCGGTAAATATGAAAATGACATTCCAACCGAAGAAAAGATCCAGATCTAAGGTTCATGGATTCAGAGCCAGAATGAGCACAGCAGGCGGAAGAAAAGTTCTCGCAGCGAGAAGGGCAAAAGGAAGAAAACAGTTATCAGCATAGGCCGCAGTTTTGTGGCCTTTTCTTCTATTATTAAAAGGTGGCAGAATGATATTTTCGGAATCATTAAAAAAGAACAAAGATTTTCAAAATGTATATCGGAAGGGAAAGTCGCAGGCGAATAAATTTCTGGTGATGTACCTGTGGAAAAATGATTCAGAGAGAAACCGGTTGGGAATTTCTGTCAGCAAAAAGGTAGGAAACAGCGTAGTAAGACATCATCTTACCAGGTTGATTCGAGAAAGCTACCGGTTAAATGAAGAAAAGTTTCGAAAAGGATATGACTTTGTGGTGATTGCAAGGCCGCAGGCAAAGGAGTGCAGCTTTCATGAGATAGAGAATGCTCTTCTTCATGTGGCAAAGCTTCAGAGGGTCCGGTCAGACAGGAAAGAAGAGACAGGAAGAGATGAAAAAAATATTAATCGCGATGATTAAATTTTATAGAAAGTATATCTCACCAATGAAGGGGACGAAGTGCCCCTATTTCCCTACATGCTCCCAGTATGGCCTGGAGGCAATTGAAAAGTATGGCGCATTAAAGGGCGGGATTCTGACGTGCTGGAGAATATTAAGATGTAACCCTTTCTCAAAGGGTGGTTATGATCCGGTTCCGTAGGGAATGAGCGTTCAAGTGTTACAGTTCACACGTCTGCCAGTTCGAGGTGTTTTCTGTGATTGTAGCGTAGCGAAAGTCACAGAAAATCCGAGAGTAGTAGCGCGATATGATGCAGAATGCATCATATCTGTGCGTCGCGAAGCGTGTTACTGGTCACGGAGTGAACAGTAACGTTCAGATTTAGGAGGAAAGATATGTTATTAACAAAAAGTGGAGGATTTCTGGGACCGATTGCAAATATTCTCGGATACATTATGAATGCAATTTTCAGTTTCTGCAGTATGCTGTCCCTGCCTAATATCGGTCTTTGTATCATTTTATTTACAATCATTATTTATCTGCTGCTGATGCCTCTTACGATCAAACAGCAGAAATTTTCAAAGCTTTCGGCAAAAATGAATCCTGAGCTTCAGGCGATTCAGAAGAAGTATAAAAACAAGCAGGATCAGGCTTCCATGATGAAAATGAATGAAGAGACGAAGGAAGTCTATGCGAAATATGGTGTTTCCCCGATGGGAAGCTGCCTGCAGCTGCTGATCCAGATGCCTATCCTGTTCGCACTCTACCGTGTGATCTGGAATATTCCGGCCTATGTAGGCGGTGTAAAAAATGCATTTATGCCTCTGGCAGAGAAGATTTTAACAATTCCGGGAAGTCAGGAGTACATGGCGAAATTTGCATCCTCCAATAATGTGAATTTCGAAAAGCTTGGATATACAGCAGATACGATCATTGACTGTCTTTATAAATTCAAACCGGCAAACTGGAGCGAAATGGCTTCAAATTCCATTTTTTCAGGAGTTTCGGATCTGGTGACAAGCACCCAGCAGGCTGCTGACCATATGAATTATTTCCTGGGAATTAATATTGCAAATTCACCGGCTTCCATGATGAAGGAAGTATTTTCACCGGGCAACTTTTCCATACTGATTCTGATCAGTGCGCTGGCCATTCCGGCACTGGCTGGTCTGACACAATGGCTGAATATGAAGCTGATGCCTACTGCAGAGTCAAATACCTCATCAGAAGAGGGAAGTATGGCAGCATCCATGAAGATGATGAATAACATTATGCCGTTAATGTCCGTATTCTTCTGTTTTACACTTCCTGTAGGTATGGGTATTTACTGGATCGCCGGTGCGGTAGTCAGAAGTATTCAGCAGGTCATGATAAACAGACATATTGACCATATGGATCTGGATGCACTGATTCAGAAGAATCTGGACAAAGAAAACAAAAAGCGTGAGAAGATGGGACTTCCTCCGAAAAAGGAGACAAACAAGGCGAAGACGGCAAACAGAAATATCAGCCATTCTTCTGCAAAGAAGCCGATGACAGAGGAAGAGAAGAAAAAACAGATAGAGAATTCAACAGAGTACTATAAAGCTCATTCAGAGGCAAAGCCCGGAAGTATTGCTGCAAAAGCCCGGATGGTTGAGCAGTTTAATGAGAAAAATAAAAGGAAATAGGAGGGTTTCACTATGGATTTTATCAGGGTTAAAGCAAAAACAGTGGAGGAAGCGCTTACAGAAGCAAGTATCCAGTTAGAAACCAGCAGTGATAATATTGAATATCACGTTATTGAAAAAGGGAGTACGGGTTTTTTCGGAATAGGAAGTAAGCCGGCTGTTATCGAGGCGAGAAAAAAAGAAGAATCAAGTATTGATAAGGAATTTGAAGAGCTTAAAAATGATTCGATCCGGACGGTTGAAAAGAAAGAAAAAGAGACGAAACAGAGAGAAGTCAGACAGAAAGAAACAAAACAGAAAGAAACGAAACAGAAAGAGACGAAGCAGAAAGAGACCAGACAGAAACAGTCCAAGCCTGTAAAACAACCGGATGCAGCAAATCGTGCCGCAAAGGAAGAAATCAAGAGTCCGGTGAAAGAAACCGTGGAACCGGTGAAACCTCTGGAAACGGTGAAGGAAAAAGAGCCGGTGAAAGAGCCTGTCAGGAAACCTCTGGCCGATAAGGAGGAGGTCATTAGCAGAACAGGAAAATTCCTTGAGGATATGTTTCAGGCAATGGGAATTGAGGTTAGTGTAAAAGCTGTTTTTGAAGATGATGATAATCTCAATATAGAGCTGTCCGGATCAGAAATGGGTATTCTGATAGGAAAGAGAGGGCAGACGCTCGATTCCATTCAGTATCTGACAAGCCTTGTGGCAAATAAGGGAAATTATGCTTATATCAGAGTAAAGGTTGATACAGAGGATTATCGTAGAAGAAGGAAAGAAACCCTGGAAAATCTGGCCAGAAATGTTGCTTCGAAAGTAAGAAGAACGAAAAAGACGGTATTTTTAGAGCCTATGAATCCATATGAGAGAAGAATTATTCATTCTGCTCTTCAGAATAATCCTTACGTAAGTACTCACAGTGAAGGTGAAGAGCCGTATCGTAAAGTTGTTGTTACATTAAAAAAGGGATAATAACTGTTCAGAGCATCAGTAGGGTTTGCGGCCCGCTGTAGGGAACAGTTGTATGATCTGAAAGAAGAGAAGAGGATGCTGCGGAGGTAACATCCTCTTTTACTCTTCCCGGCAAATTCGTAACGATTCAGAATTCATTTGCAAAACCGCCTCTTAGAGGATTTCCTCTTGCTTATGCATAGTTCTGAACAGTTACAGGAAATGGAGAGTTTCTATGAAAAGTGAAACAATTGCTGCGATTTCTACTGCTATGAATGATGCGGGAATCGGAATCATCCGCATCAGCGGTGAAGATGCCTTTGCCGTTGCCGACAGGATTTACCGTTCAAAGGGAGGTAAAAAAAGGCTTTCAGACCAGCCTACGCATACCATCCATTATGGTTATATTTATGATGGAGATGAAGTGGTGGATGAGGTTCTGATGATGCTGATGAGAGCACCAAGGAGCTTTACAGCAGAGGATACCATTGAGATAAACTGCCATGGAGGAATCGTGGCAATGAGAAGGATTCTGGAGACGGTGATAAAAAATGGAGCGCGGCCTGCAGAACCGGGAGAATTTACAAAAAGGGCCTTTCTGAATGGCAGAATCGATCTTTCGCAGGCGGAAGCTGTGATAGATGTCATTCATGCAAAGAATGAATATGCCTTGAAAAGCTCAATCTCACAGCTGAAAGGAAATGTTTACAGGGTAATAGAGGAACTGAGAAAAAAAATTCTTTATCAGATTGCGTTTATAGAATCGGCTCTGGATGATCCGGAGCATATCAGTCTTGATGATTATCCTGAAAGACTTCAGAAAGAAAATGAGGGGTGGATAACCAGGATAGAAAAGCTGATTACTTCCTCTGAAAATGGAAGAGTCATGACAGAAGGAATCCAGACGGTGATCGTTGGAAAGCCAAATGCGGGAAAATCCTCTCTTCTGAATCTGATTTTGGGAGAAGAGAGAGCAATTGTCACGGATATTGCCGGTACGACAAGAGATATTCTTCAGGAATCTGTGAATATCCATGGAATTACCTTAAGTATTGTGGATACGGCAGGAATCAGGAATACGGATGATATAGTAGAGAAAATAGGGGTAGACAGGGCAAGAGAGTACGCAAAGGATGCGGATCTGATCATTTATGTGGCTGATGTATCCACAAAGCTTGATGAGAATGATGAGGAAATCATCCGTTTACTTCAGGATAAGAAGGCAATCGTCCTGTTGAATAAGTCAGATCTTGAAACGGTAACATCGAAAGAAATGATGGAAAAGAGACTGCCTGGAAAAAGAGTGATTTCTGTGTCAGCAAAAGAAAAGAAAGGCATCGAATTACTGGAGGATGCCTTAAAACAGATGTTTTTTGAGGGAAGATTATCCTTTAATGATGAGGTGTATATCACGAATATGCGTCACAAAGCGGCATTGATGGAGGCACTCGACAGCTTAAAACAGGTGGAAAGCAGTATAGAAATGCAGATGCCGGAGGATTTTTACTCCATTGATCTGATGGCGGCGTATGAGGCTCTTGGAAGGATTATCGGAGAAGCAGTGGGAGAAGATCTTGTAAATGAAATCTTTGGAAGATTTTGTATGGGAAAATAGAAAGGAAGAAAATGAAAGTACTGGAAGAGCAGGTGGATGCAGTCGTAGTAGGAGCCGGACATGCAGGCTGTGAAGCGGCACTGGCATGTGCCAGAATGGGGCTTTCGACGATTATTTTTACGGTAAATGTGGACAGTATCGCTATGATGCCCTGCAATCCTAATATTGGAGGAAGTTCGAAAGGCCATCTGGTAAGAGAAATTGATGCCCTTGGTGGTGAAATGGGCATCAATATTGATAAGACATTTATACAATCAAAAATGTTGAATAAATCAAAGGGTCCCGCAGTACATTCTCTGCGTGCCCAGGCGGATAAGGCAGAGTACAGCCGCAGTATGAGAGAGGTACTTGAGAATACAGACAATCTGCAGATCCGTCAGGCAGAGGTGACAGAAATACTTGCAGAGGATGGAAGAATTACGGGAGTAAAGACATATTCCGGCGCCATTTATCACTGTAAGGTATGCGTACTGTGTACAGGAACGTATCTGAGAGCACGCTGCATCTATGGAGATGTGAGCAATGCTACAGGACCGAATGGTCTGCAGGCGGCAAATTATCTAACGGACTCTTTGAAAAAACATGGAATAGAAATGCAGCGTTTTAAGACGGGAACACCGGCAAGAATCGATAAGCGCTCGATTGATTTTTCAAAAATGGAGGAGCAGTACGGGGATGAGAGAGTAGTGCCATTTTCCTTTCTGACAGATCCCGAGAGCGTACAGATCGATCAGGCTTCCTGCTGGCTGACATATACAAATGAACATACCCATGAGATCATCAGGGAGAATCTTGACCGTTCGCCTCTATTCTCGGGAATGATCGAAGGAACAGGTCCGAGATACTGTCCTTCCATTGAAGATAAAGTGGTAAAATTTCCTGATAAAAACAGGCATCAGGTGTTTATCGAGCCGGAGGGTCTTCATACAAATGAAATGTATATCGGAGGCATGTCCAGTTCTCTTCCGGAGGATGTGCAATATCAGATGTACCGTTCGGTCCCCGGACTGGAAAATGCGAGAATCGTGAGAAATGCGTATGCGATTGAATATGATTGTATCAATCCCAGACAGCTGAAGGCCTCTCTGGAGTTTAAGGCAATCAGAGGACTGTTCAGCGGCGGGCAGTTTAATGGAAGCTCCGGTTATGAAGAGGCAGCTGCACAGGGACTGGTGGCAGGTATCAATGCCGCACTCTCTGTGAAGGGAAAGGAACCGATGATCCTGGACCGTTCAGAGTCTTATATCGGGGTATTGATCGATGATCTTGTAACAAAAGAGAATCATGAGCCATATCGAATGATGACTTCCCGATCGGAATACAGGCTTTTGCTGAGGCAGGATAATGCGGATCTGAGACTTACAGAGAAAGGGTATCAGGCAGGGCTGATTTCTGAAATGCGATATCAGGCATTACTCTTAAAGAAGAAACAGATCGAGGAGGAAATCAGGCGCGTTGATCATGAAAATATCGGTGCAAATGCGATGGTACAAAGTTTTCTGGAGGAACATGGCAGTACACCGCTAAAGACAGGAACGACGATTGGGGAACTGATCCGCAGACCGGAGCTGACGTATGATATGCTTGCCCCGATTGACGGGAACAGGCCGGAACTGTCGGAAAGCGTAAGAGAACAGATAAATATTAATATTAAATATGAAGGATACATCAGGCGTCAATTAAAACAGGTGGAGCAGTTCAAAAAACTGGAGAAGAAAAAAATACCAGAGGATATCAATTATGATGAAATCGGGAGTCTGCGCATAGAAGCAGTTCAGAAGCTGAAGCTGTATGAGCCTGCATCCATAGGTCAGGCATCGAGGATTGCAGGAGTATCACCGGCTGATATATCTGTTTTACTGATATACCTTGAAAAAAGATAATGCCTCCGGCGGGAGCAGTGTGCCCGGTGGCACATGTTTTGCACCGACCGAAATGGAACGTAGATGCTAATGTCCGCTTTACCTGCGTAACTGTTCAGAGTCATGCAGATTTATGATATTTGCCGTGGGGAGGCTGCTCACCAGAGGAAAATGTCATAAATCTATAGGGCGAGAGCCCTGCATGAGCAAAAGGAAAGGCCAGAATGGGCGATTTTGCGAATGGACTCTGAACAGTTACCTGCTTGTGGATACAGGAGGTTTGAATGTCAGAGAAGAATATATTAAGAGATGGATGTGAAGCATTTCATATTTCGCTGAATAAAGAGCAGGAAGAACAGTTTTTAAAATATTATGAGATTCTTATCGAATGGAATAAGGTTATGAATCTTACAGCAATCACAGATTATGATGAAGTGATGTTAAAACATTTTGTGGATAGTATTTCACTCTCTAACACGTTTAATCTATCATCAGTGAACTGTATGATTGATATTGGAACGGGAGCCGGATTTCCGGGTATTCCATTAAAAATTATTTATCCACATTTGAAGGTGGTGTTGCTGGACTCTTTGAACAAAAGGATCCGGTTTCTGAATGAAGTTATGGATAACCTTGGTTTAAAAGACATTAGTGCAGTCCATGGAAGAGCAGAGGATTTTGCAAAGCAAAAGGATTACAGGGAAAACTTTGATCTGTGTGTTTCACGTGCAGTAGCTAATCTCTCGTCTCTGTCTGAATACTGTCTTCCTTATGTAAGAACAGGTGGTATGTTTGTTTCTTATAAGGCGGGGAATGTGGAAGAAGAGGCAGAGCAGGCAAAAAAGGCAATCTTTCTGCTTGGTGGAGAAAAAAAAGAGATTGTAAAGTTCAGATTGCCGGAAAGTGAGATTGAAAGATCTCTGGTGATGATCAAGAAGGTAAAAAATACGCCGGCAAAGTACCCGCGTAAAGCAGGACTGCCTGCGAAAGAACCATTAAGCTGATAAGACATTCGTTTTTGATTCTGTATGATTTCGTTGAATGGTTATTTTTGATAATGCCAGGGTCAAAAGGTCATGATTTTTATGCTTGCATGGCAGTGGATGAGAGACTTTATGATCCTGGCAGCATCATTTTGAGTCAATTAAAAAAAGGGAGGAATTTCATTTCTGAAATTCCTCTCTTTTTTTGGTCAAAATATGGCAACTGTTTAGAAAAAGATGTTCATTTTTTCATAAAGCTCTTCAGAAACTTCTAACTGAGGAAGATATTTTGCATTACTGATTATTTCCGCCTCAATGGCAGGATTGAGTTCACAATAGTTTTTTAGAATCCTGTCAATATTTTCGCAATGTTTTCCTGCAGTAATAAATATGCTGTTGTTAATTTCAGAGAGCGCTTTGTTAATGTTAATGTTTAAGTACAGTCCATTCATACTGGCGAGCAGATATTTTCCACCGCTTCCACCAAGATGTGCAGACTCATAAAAGAGATCCGAATATTTTGAATTAAGATAAAAAGGATTATAAAAATATTTTTCTGAAAAAAGATACTCTACATTTTCCTTTCTTGTCAGTAAGTGATAGACGGTGGTTCCTATAATAGGAAGTTCAAGAATAAATTTTCTTATTCTTGAATGATTGCCCGGTGCACAGGAGAGAAAGCAGGGATCTTCGGGATTTATCAGCATGATTTTATTAAACAGTTCAGGAGTATTATGACAGGCCATAATAATATAAGAACCTGTGAGGCCGGTAGCCGCTACATCAGTTTTTCCTCCGATTACATTTTTGATAAAGTCAGATATCAGCTGCACATAGATAAAATTCGTATACGTGATGTTTGGCTTGTCCGAACGGCCGCATCCTAAAAGATCCAGGGTGTAGACGGTGTGTCTGACTGAGAGCTTTCTTACCAGCTGGCTCCACTCATAGGATGAAGAGCAGGGATTCGTATCATGAAGCAGTAGAAGAGGAGTTCCACTGCCGGATTTTGTATAATAAATGTTTCCAAATCTCCATGTATAGTAATTTCCATTGTGTTTGTTTAAAAGACCGCGTACGGTGGAGGTGGCTGTAATAAAGCGGTTTGATAAATGAAGAACTCCAACAGCCATTGAGGACAAAATTACAGTTGTCATTGCTTTGTTTTTCATACTTGAAATCCTCCTGATGAAAATGTATTACTTTTGGTAAAACGCAGGCCAAAGATTCGTCTGCTGTTCTGAATGCTTACTATATATTAGTAACAGTTCAGAGTCCATTCGCAAAATAGCCTCTGCGAGGCTTTCCTTTTGCTCATGTATGGCTATCGCCATATAGATTTATAAAATTTGCCTTAGGTGAGCAAGCTCCCCACGGCAAATATTTATAAATCTGCATGACTCTGAACTGTTACATATATTATAATCCAAAAAGGAAAGAGATACAATAAATAAAATGAAATTCAGTTGTCGTTGTCACAATGTTTGTTACTATTTACACGTCAGCCAATTCGAGGTGTTTTCTGTGAATGTAGTGAAGAAAGAGTCATAGAGAATTCGAAAGTAGCAGCGTGAGATTATGTAGTATGCATCTTACGTACATCAAGAAGTGTGTTACTGGTTACGGAGTGAATGGTAACAAGTGTTTCACGTGAAACATAACAATAATTCAGATGACAAAACTACAAAAGAAATGTTTCACGTGAAACGTTTTCTGTAGACCGCCTCTGCGAGGCTTTTCTTTTGCTCATGCAGGGCTCTCGCCCTATAGATTTATAAAGTATGCCTTAGGTAAGCAAGCTCCCCACGGCATACTTTATAAATCTACATGGCTCTGAACAGTTACAAATGGTAATAAAAAGTTGTTTCACGTGAAACATTTTTATAGATTAATCATTAAAAGAGTGGTATAATCAAGAAAGCTAAGAGAAATAGTAAAAATACATGCAATGATAAGGGGGATAGAAATGGGAAGAACGATAGTTATTGCAAATCAGAAGGGTGGGGTAGGAAAAACAACTACGGCAATTAATTTGTCGGCTTCCCTTGCAGAACAGGGGAAGAAAGTACTGATCATTGATATGGATCCGCAGGGAAACACCACCAGTGGTCTGGGAATTGAAAAAGATGAAAAAGAATGTACCGTTTATGAACTGCTTTTGGGGGAATGTTCAATTAGAGATTGTTTTACAGATAGTGTTTGTGAAAACCTGACAGTTGTTCCGTCGAATATTAATCTGGCGGCGGCCGAAATTGAACTGATTGGAACAGAAGGAAAAGAGTTTATTCTGAGAGACGAAGTGTTATCTATTAAGGAACAGTTTGATTTCATTTTGATCGATTGTCCACCATCCTTAAATATCCTGACGATTAATGCGATGTGTGCGGGGGACACGATACTTGTTCCGATACAGTGTGAATATTATGCATTGGAAGGACTGACACAGTTAATGCATACGATTGATCTGGTAAAGGGAAGGTTGAATCCTGATCTGGAGATTGAAGGAGTCGTCTTTACCATGTATGATGCAAGAACCAATCTTTCACTCGAAGTAGTTGAAAATGTTAAAAGCAATCTGAATCAGAATATTTACAAAACAATTATCCCAAGGAATGTAAGACTGGCAGAAGCACCAAGCTACGGAATGCCGATTACAAAATATGATGCGAGATCGACAGGGGCAGAAAGCTATAAAATGCTGGCGGAGGAAGTAATACATAGAGGAGAAGAAGAATGGTAGCGAGAAAGGGTGGATTAGGAAAGGGTCTTGGGAAAGGTCTGGATGCACTGATTCCAGAGGAGAGTTCCAGAAAAACAACAGTCAAACCCCAAAAAGAGGTAGTTGTTGAAAAAGTAGTAAAAAAAGAAGAAGTTATGGTGAAAATTTCCGATATTGAGCCTAACAGAGAACAGCCCCGGAAAAATTTCGATGAAGATTCATTACTGGAGCTGGCAGAATCCATTAAGCAGTTTGGTGTGATCCAGCCTTTGATCGTACAGAAGAAGGGCGATTATTATGAAATCATTGCAGGGGAGAGAAGATGGAGAGCTGCAAAGCTGGCGGGTCTGAAAGAAGTTCCTGTGATTGTTAAAAAGTATACGGAACAGGAAATTGTCGAAATATCGTTGATTGAAAATATTCAAAGAGAAAACCTGAATCCCATTGAAGAAGCGCAGGCATATAAGAGACTTTTGACAGAATTTAACCTGAAGCAGGATGAGGTGGCGGAGAGGGTATCAAAGAGCAGGACAGCCGTAACGAATTCTATGAGACTACTGAAGCTGGATGAAAAGGTTCAGCAAATGGTGATCGATGATATGATCTCAAGCGGACATGCAAGAGCACTGCTTGCTATAGAAGATAAAGAGCTTCAGGCCACACTTGCGGTCAGAATCTTTGATGAAAAACTCAGTGTACGTGAAGTAGAAAGACTGGTAAGAAACTTACAGGCGAAAGAGCCTGAAAAGAAAAAAGAACAGAAAAACAACAGCTTCATTTATAAAGATATTGAGGAAAAAATCAAATCAATTCTTGGAACAAAGGTAAACGTGATTCATAAGGATAATAACAAAGGGAAAATAGAAATCGAGTATTATTCCAATGAAGAGCTGGAAAGATTAATGGAGTTGTTTGAAACATTACAGGGGAGGTAAGAATGGAAAGCAGTATCTTAGATGCAATCGGAATTGATCCCGGCATTATACTGATCATTGTACTTGCTGTCATGATTTTCATGATCATTTACATGGTGAAGCTTTCTTTTAAAATGACAAGATTCCTCAATAAATATAAAACCTTTATGAGAGGAAAAGATGGGGTTTCACTTGAAAAATCATTTATCAGAAGCTTTAATGAACTGGACAAGCTGATCGAATCCAATAGAAACCATATGGAAGAAATCCGACGGATCAAGGAAGTACAGGGAGTCACTCTTAATAAAACGGCTATTGTAAAGTATGATGCATTTAAAGAGATGGGTGGAAAACTGAGCTTTGCACTGGCAATGCTTGATTCAGAAAACAGCGGATTTGTAATGAATGCGATTCACAGTCGTGAGGGCTGCTATACGTACATTAAGGAAATTGTAAAGGGAGAATCGTATATTGTACTGGGAGAGGAGGAGAAGGAAGCTCTTCGCCAGGCAGTGAATATGCACAATGATTAAGAATCATGGTGGACAGTTTTCATGCATAGCACTTTAAGTTATGAGCATGCAGCAAAGAGAAAGGTAAGTGACCGTTTTACATAACAGTTACTACAGAAATTATGAAAATCACATGAAAAACAGGGCAAGATAAAAATAATAAAGCTGATTTCCAGAAGAATAGTTAAAGCACTGTGTGCAGAGTAATTCAAAAATCAGTTTTGAAATCTAAATCAAAGTTTAAGAAAGAGAGAGGAAAAAGAAATGTTAGATATTAAATTTGTACGTGAAAATCCGGAAGTTGTAAAACAGAACATCAGAAACAAATTTCAGGACGCGAAGCTTCCGTTAGTTGACGAAGTGCTGGAGCTGGATGCGGAAAACAGGAAAATCAAGCAGGAAGTAGAAGCACTGCGTGCAGATAGAAATAAGCTGTCAAAACAGATTGGGGCTCTGATGGGACAGGGAAAAAGAGAAGAAGCAGAAGAAGTAAAGGCGAAGGTTGCTGCACAGGCAGATCGTGTCAATGAGCTTTCAGAAAGAGAAAAAGAAGTAGAAGAAAAATTAAAAAGAAATATGATGGCAATTCCAAACATCATCGATCCTTCGGTTCCTATCGGTAAGGATGATTCAGAAAATGTTGAGCTTGAAAGATTTGGAGAGCCGGTTGTTCCTGATTTTGAAATCCCCTATCATACAGAAATTATGGAAAGATTTGATGGGATTGATCTGGAAAGCGCAAGAAAGGTTGCCGGAAACGGATTCTATTATCTGATGGGAGATATTGCGAGACTTCATTCAGCCGTGATTGCTTATGCAAGAGATTTTATGATCAATCGCGGATTTACCTACTGTGTACCGCCATTTATGATCCGCAGCAATGTTGTGACAGGTGTTATGAGTTTTGCGGAAATGGATGCTATGATGTATAAGATTGAGGGAGAGGATCTGTATCTGATCGGTACCAGTGAGCATTCCATGATCGGTAAATTTATTGACACACTGATTCCGGAGGAGACACTTCCGAAGACACTCACAAGCTATTCTCCATGCTTCCGTAAAGAAAAAGGAGCACATGGAATCGAAGAGAGAGGTGTGTACCGTATCCATCAGTTTGAAAAGCAGGAAATGATCGTCGTATGTAAACCGGAGGACAGCATGATGTGGTATGATAAGCTGTGGCAGAATACCGTTGATCTGTTCCGCTCTCTGGATATCCCGGTGCGGACACTGGAATGCTGCTCCGGCGATCTGGCAGATCTGAAGGTGAAGTCGGTAGACGTTGAAGCATGGTCACCGAGACAGAAGAAGTATTTTGAAGTGGGAAGCTGCTCCAATCTGGGAGATGCACAGGCAAGACGTCTTAAAATCCGTGTAAATGGAGAAAATGGAAAATATTTTGCGCATACATTAAATAATACCGTCGTTGCACCGCCGAGAATGCTGATTGCATTCCTGGAGAACAATCTGAATGCAGATGGAAGTGTTACTATTCCGGAAGTGCTTCAGCCATATATGGGCGGAATGAAAGTGATGATGCCTAAGAAATAAGTCAAAAGGCAGGTGAAGAAATGCATAGCTATTTACGGGCGATAGGTTTCAGTAGTATAAAGGATGGAAGCGATATCAGGGATCTGATTCAGGATGTTTTTTATGAGTATGATGTAAGAAATGTTTCGAAAGAGGATAAAGGGCTCGCTTTTGTGGAATACTCCAAATCTTTTGGACCGGATATGGGGATAACCGTCTGCGGAATGCTGGATCGGGAAGGGTTCCATCAGGAATACTATTTTCCCTATCTGAACGGCAGCGGAATTACCACCACAGATGAGATTGTTGTTGAAAAGCGCGGGGGAAATGAATCATTTTCCGGTATATGTGAAGATATCAGGGTAGGGGTGTCACTCATTTTCTATCTGCAGAATGCTGCAAAGTACAAAAGAGAAAATATTATGGGAAATCTGTTGAACCAGAATATCAGTGCCACAATCTCAGGGCTTTCACTTCAGGGAAAAATACTGCTCCCCGTATGCAGAAATGAAAATCTGACACATTCCGACAGAGAGGCTGCCAGAAAAAGAAGCCGTCTGATTGCGGAAGCACGGCAGGGAAATGAGGAGGCAATCGAAAGTCTGACTCTTGAAGATATTGATATGTATACGACAATTACCAGAAGAATCCAGCAGGAGGATGTATTCAGCATTGTAGAAACATACTTCATGCCATACGGCGCAGAGTGCGATCAGTACCATATCATGGGTGAGATTAAGAGTATCCAGAAAGTTGAGAATGATTATACGAAAGAAAAGATTTATAAGATGAACCTGGACTGCAATGACCTGAATTTTGATATCTGTATCAATAAGAGAGATCTTCTGGGCGAGCCCGAAGTGGGAAGACGATTTAAAGGAGTCGTCTGGCTGCAGGGATGTGTAAATTTCCCGGAAAATTAAAAGAAAGTACTTGCGGAAGCAGGTATAGATATGTTAAAATAAGATTCGTTCTGAAAAGATACCGGAACAGTCACGACTGTTCCGGTATGACAGGTCCTGTTAGTTTAACGGATAAAACAAGCGCCTCCTAAGAAGGAGCCGCGGCTGAACCCTGAAGGAAAAATGAAAAAAGAACTTGGAGTTCGAATCTATTCTGGAAGAGACAAAATTAACAACGGAGCTTTCCCCATTCTGGCGGATGCTCTACTGTTAATAAAATGAATAATCTGATGATATCCAGCTAATCAAAATTAGCTGAAAATCATAAAACGGTTACCGAACCAAAGTGGCAAAAACCCAGTGTTTAAGCCAAAAATCGGTAATGTCCTCTTAGTTTAACGGATAAAACAAGCGCCTCCTAAGCGCTAGCTGTGGGTTCGATTCCCGCAGGGGACGGTTACTAAAAAAGCGGTAATGATTAGCAGAAAATGCTATGTCATGAGCCGCTTTTTTCTTTGCAATGAGATAAGAAAAGGCAGGCAGGGAATGAATTTCCAGCTAATTTGAAGTGATTTTTGTTAGCTGGCAGCTAATCAAAAATGCTGTTTTGCAAACAGGAAAAAATGGACTTTCTGCTAACATCGGGGTTCGTTCCTGTTGAAACCTCAGATCGGGGATGTAAAACAAGGTAAAATGGAGTAAAATCCCTCGCTGAAAGGAACTTCTGCAAACATCCATTAGCTGAAACAATAGAATATTTCATTAGCTGTAGCTAATGCAAACGGGATGCTCGTTTGGATCAGATTCAAATATAAGAATCTAATCTAAACGGGCATTTTTTGATGCAACAGGGGAGCAATAGATTCTGATGACTGTGCTTGCACAAAGGAAGAAGAATCTATTAGCGACCCGCAAGAACATGAGTATGGAGCATGATAATGCGAAATACGAATGTTCTCAGGATTGTGGAAGCGTAAGCGGAACAATCCGTGTTGCAGCAAATGTTGTTTGGATTACAGGAAAAGGAGGAGTTCAATGGCAGAAAAAGAAAACGAATCAAACAGGCTGTTTGAGGATGAGAAAGTCATAGAAATTGAGATTGAAAGACTCAGATCTTTTAAAGACCATCCATTTAAAGTGACTGACGATAAAGAAATGCATCTCCTGAAGGACAGTATCAAACAGTATGGTGTATTGAATCCGCTGATCGTAAGGCCAGTGCCGGATGGAGTATATGAAATTATCTCAGGCCACAGAAGAAAATATGCGGCTCAGCAGCTTGGATATCGAAAAGTACCGGTGATTATACGAGTAATGAACGATGAAGAAGCCATTATTAAAATGGTAGATGCTAATCTACAAAGAGAACGGATCAGTTACAGCGAGAAAGCTTTTGCTTACAAAATGAAGAATGATGCTATGAAAAGGACTGCAGGAAGACCGCGTAGCCAAATCGACCACAATTTAAAAGGAAAGAGAACAGTGGAAATAATCGCAGAAGAAACAGGTGAAAGTCCAAAGCAGGTGCAAAGATATATTACTCTCACGAATCTGATTCCAGAGCTTTTACAGCAGTTAGATGATGAACTTATTTCCTTCAATCCGGCAGTTGAACTGGCAGCATTAAAGGAAAAGGAACAAAAACAGCTAATCGAAGCCATGGATTATGCTCAGTCAGTGCCCTCTCTTTCTCAGGCACAGCGAATAAAAAAATTGAGCAAAGATGGAAAGCTGACTTTAGAAAAGATGCAGGAAATTCTCAGTGAAATAAAAAAAGGAGAAATAACAAGAGTCACATTTACAAATGAACAGCTTCACAGATATTTTCCCAACAACTATACACCGGAAATGATGAAGCGTGAAATCGTAGCAATCTTAAAAATATGGATGGAACAATACTGGGACAAATAAGAAACGGAGGAATGAAGAATGTGTAAAGTAATCGCTGTTACAAATCAGAAAGGCGGGGTCGGAAAGACAACGACAACAGTAAACTTAGGGATCGGCCTGACGAAAGAAGGGAAAAAGGTGCTTTTGATTGATGCGGATCCCCAGGGAAGCCTGACAGCCAGTCTTGGGTATGTGGAACCGGATGATCTTGGTACTACCCTGGCAACAATTATGCTGGCAGTTATTAATGAGGAAGAAATAAAACCGGAGGATGGAATTCTTCATCATGAGGAAAATGTGGATCTGTTACCGGCAAATATTGAATTGTCAGCCCTGGAAGTAACACTGGGAAATGTGATGAGCCGGGAAATGATCATGAAAGATTATATCGAAATGATGAGAGAACGATACGATTATATCCTGATCGACTGTATGCCCAGCCTTGGCATGATGACGATCAATGCACTGGTTGCTTCGGATGCAGTTCTGATTCCGGTACAGGCAGCATATTTGCCGGTGAAAGGTCTCCAGCAGCTGATCAAAACCATTTCTATGGTAAAGAAAAGACTGAACAGGAAATTGCAGATTATGGGAATTCTGCTGACGATGGTAGATTTCCGAACAAACTATGCAAAGGATATTTCAATGATGCTCCATGTTACATACGGATCAAAGATAACGATTTTTGAAAATGTAATACCGTTATCCGTAAAAGCGGCAGAAACAAGTGCAGAGGGAATCAGCATTTATGCCCACTGCCCTAAGAGTAAAGTATCCAATGCATATAAGAATCTTACACAGGAGGTTTTGGAAAATGAAAAATAGAAGCGGCGAGAAAATCAAACTGACAAGTATTGATGAACTTCTGGGAGTTGTAAATGAAGAGTCTGCAATGGAGATCGAGATTGATAAAATACATCCTTTTGCCGGACACCCATTTAAAGTGATTGATGATGAAAAAATGCAGGATCTGATTGACAGTATTCAGGAAAATGGTGTACTTACTCCTGTTCTGATCCGTCCAGACAATCATGATGGTTATGAAATGATATCCGGACACCGGAGAATGCACGCAGCCCAATTGGCAGGTCTTGTAACCATACCAGCAATCGTTAGGGAAATGACGGATGATGATGCAGTAATCGCTATGGTAGATGCCAATATTCAGAGGGAGGAGTTACTTCCGAGTGAAAAGGCATTTGCTTATAAGATGAAACTTGAAGCAATGAAACGTCAAGCTGGCAGACCATCCAAAAATAATTCTGGTCAAAATGACCAGAATTTATCTGGACTGGTTTCAAGGGATGTTTTAGCCCAACAGGTTGGAGAAAGTTCAAAACAGATCCAACGTTTCATCCGTTTGACAGAACTTATCCCAGATTTACTGGAATTGGTAGATAAGAAACGTCTGAACTTTACCATTGCTGTTGATATCTCATATATTCCGCAGGATGTGCAGGAATGGATTTATGAATATATCTGTGACAATGGATTTATCAAACCAAATCAAATTGCAGCTTTAAGAAATTATCTTGGACAAGGACCGGTTACCCAGAGTCTGATGATCAGTATTCTGAATAGCCATATTCCGGTAAAGGCTCCGGCAAGAAAGGTAACTTTGAATGAAAAGAAGCTGACGAAATATTTTCCAAAGAATTATACATCGGAAGACGTGGAGAAAGTGATTGAATCATTATTGGAGAAATGGAAACAGGAACAGGAGGTAATGTGATGGATTTTAAATATATGTATGGAAAACAGGCGGATCAGTATTCTTTTATACATATTCCAAAGATGCTGGTTACTGAAAAAATATTTACGGGAATTACCATTCATGCAAAAGTTCTCTACGGTCTTCTTTTAGACCGTATGGGAATGGCGGTGAAGAATAAATGGGTCGATGAAAGAAACCGGATGTATGTTGTTTATCCGATTCAGGAAATCCAGAAAGACATGGGAGTAACCAGAAAAAAAGCAAGGGAATGTCTGACAGAGCTTGAAAATGCCGGACTTATAGAAAAGCATTTTAGAGGCATGGGGCTGCCAAGCATTTATTACGTAAAAGACTTTGCGGTAGCGTGAGTAAGAAATGTCCATTATGGAACTACTACCGCAGGAAAGGAGAAAATATGGATCAGAAATTGACATTTCGATACTTTTACGGGAATGAAGCTGATCAGTACAGCTTCTACCGGATACCAAAACTTTTATTCAAAAATGAATATTTTAAAAATCTGAGCAGTGATGCAAAGATATTATACGGTCTGATGCTGGATAGAATGTCTTTGTCCATCAAAAATCAGTGGTTTGATGAACAGAACCGGGCATACATCTATTTTTCCATTGAAGATATCATGGAACTGTTGAACTGTGGAAGGAATAAAGCTGTAAAATCGCTGCAGGAACTGGATGATGAGAATGGAATCGGTTTGATTGAAAAGCGCAGGCAGGGATTTGGAAAAGCTAACATCATATATGTAAAAAGCTTCATGGTCTATGAGGAACAGGCGGAACAATCAGCAGAGGAAGCACAGAAGTTTACAAAACAAACCAATGTTGATACTCTGGAAGATGCAGAAGTTTATAAAACAAACTCCTTGAAGTCCCAAAAACAAACTTCAAGAAGTCCTGAAAATAAACTTCAAGAAGTTTGCAATTCAAACTCTAATTATAATAATACTAGCGATATTAAAGAGAGTAAGAATAAATCAGATCAAATCATATCCGATAGACAGAGATCAGATGTTGATATGATGAATACGGTATCCGCTTATCAGGATCTCATCAAGGAAAACATAGATTATGAGTCATTACTTATTGCGTATCAGTATGACGAAGCATTGATTCAGGGCATTTATGAGCTTATTTTGGAAACAGTTCTGTGCAGTAGCGAAAAGATCCTGATCGCAAGTAACTGGTATCCGGCAGAACTGGTACGCGGCAAGTTTTTAAAACTGAATTATTCCCACATCGAGTATGTTCTTGACTGTTTCAAGAAGAATACATCAAAGGTGAAAAATATCAAGAAATATATGCTGGCAGCATTATTCAATGCCCCGACAACGATCGATGGGTACTATAAGGCAGAAGTGAATCATGACATGCCGCAGTTTGCTGTCTGACTGAGAGGAGGAGAAAGATGTTTTGTTTAAAGCTCATTGGGAAAATATTATTGATTCCGGTCTGGTTTATTCTCATAATCGTGGGAATACTCGTTAAGCTGGTTGTGAATATGGTTTCAATTGCTAAATCATTCGTGGTGCTTGGACTGGTAGCTTTGGCAATAGGAACGATTATCTGTTACCAGGATTGGGCGCAGGTTGTATTTTTGTTCTGCCTGATCGTTTCAGCATTTCTGGTTTTGTATGTAAGTGTATTTATAGATGCTGCGATTGATCTGGCCCGGGAAAAATTAGTGAGAATATTGTTAGCATAGAGGAGGAGAAGAACCATGATTAAAGAAAATAATTATATCCAATTACCACCGCTTCGTAGAGATACGGATTTGAAAGTGGTTATGGCATTGTGGGAATATGTAAAGATGCCAGAAGAATCCAGGCAAAAGGTCTTAGCATTTTTAGATGAATCAGAAAAGTATAATCCAAGTGGGGAGCTTCCCCCACTTGATTATCTGCAATCACTTCCTGTTGAAGATATCAATGATTTTGATAAAGTTATGGGAAAGATTATTAATGACATTATTGTAGAAGCATGTGATCTGGCTTGTTGGGTATATGTCTGTAAGTTTATAGAAGGATTGTCATTGGAACAGATTGTGGAGCAGAATAGAAGCGCAGAACAGTTTATTGCTGCTCTATTCTCTATGTTTGATAAATACATAGATATTCCTGATAACGATAGTAATAATATCAGACCATCATGAGTAAATTGATGCAGAACTGGGAACAAATATGATATACTAATGTAGTTCCTTATTTTTTTACCTGTATACTTCGTTATACCTAAGTATTTTGCATTGGAATATACAATCTGATAAGTTTCCTTAATTATAAGTACAATAAGGGTATCATATCGGAAATGAGGTGTAGAATACTTGCAAGCTGAGAACTATATTATTGCCAGGATTGAGCAGTTGTGTGAAAAAAAGAAATTTAGTAGGTACAGACTCGCTCAGAAATCTGGAATTGCCCAGTCATCTATTTCTACATTGCTAAACAGGAAGAGTGTTCCAACGATTCAGACGCTTGAGAAAATATGTGAGGGATTCGATATCACCCTTGCCCAGTTTTTTGCAGGTGATGAAGAAATTCCTGATTTAACAGCAGATCAGAAACAGCTGCTTTATGACTGGAATGCGATGGACGAACATCAAAAAGAGCTGGTAAAAGCGTATATACAGGGCATTATTAGAAAATAGGGACGTCTGTGCTGAGGGATGGCATAGTACGTCCTTATTTCAGCTTCGGGGGTTTTTATGAAAAGAAGTAATATTTTATGCTTTGTACTTATATTAGGGATTACTCTTTGTGGTTGTCAGACGCAGCCTGCAAAAACATCAACAACAAAACAACAGTTGGATCAGATGGATTATGAATCTGATGATGACTTTGAACTGTCTCTTCAATCATCAATCGGTAAAGAACAATGCTTTATTTGCGGAACACCGGCTGGTGGACTTTTGGAATATTATAGAAAATTCGATTCAATTGGGATTATCCATTGGGCCGATATGTCAGTCACTGACACCCGGATCCGAGAATATGATGATGATGGAAATGAAAAGATTGATTCTGGGCATATGAGCACAATGGTAAATTCTTTTGGAGAGGATTATGGTTCTATTATGACACACTCTCAACCGGATAGATGTATTGCGGAACCCAATATACACCTTGGAGAGAAAGATACGATAGACTGTGAAACTCTCAAAGATCAATTGTGTCAGGATTGTCTGGATAAGGTGTGTGAATTTTATGAAGATCAGGTAAACAGTGATAATGATGAATATCTGGAAAGCACAGGGTACTCACTAATTGATTTTACAACAGGAGAACTTTATACCCTATCTGATCCGTATCGGGGATATAGTATTCGGGATTATATGATCCGGTATGATTATAGAGAACAGGGAGACGGAGAAAAATATATAGATTTGCTGATCTTCTATGCTCCGATCCGGGGAGAGGAAGGTTAAGAAAAGAGGAAACTATGCAGACAAGGCAGGAGGCAATACAATATTGCCATTCATTTCAAGATGTATATGAAGATTATCCTTTTCATGATGATAACTGGTGTGTTATGCGTCATAAGGAAAACAAGAAAACATTTGCGCTTATTTATGATAAAGATGGTTATGTATGGATAAATGTAAAATGTGATCCGGAATGGAGAGAGTTCTGGAGAAATGCTTTTGAATCTGTGATCCCAGCTTATCATATGAACAAGACACACTGGAATTCTATTATCTTGGATGGCTCTGTTCCTGATAAAGATATCTGGCGGATGATCGGGGAAAGTTATGATCTGACGAAAGGAAAGAAAAAATGAGGATATTAGTAGATGCGGATTCCTGTCCTGTGGTGTCAATCGTAGAAAAAACAGCAAAGAAATATGAAATCCCTGTTGTTCTTTTATGTGATACAAACCATGAGTTAAACCAGATAGGGATAAAAATAGATATGTATCGGCAGGAGTACAGATTTACTCCTGCTTTCGCCTTTATTCAGGCGGTTTGACGTGTAGTACGCTGCATATATTCCCTCTCCATTTCCCGCATTTCCTCGTCTGTGGGAATATCCACAATCCCGACATAGGAATAGTAAATGTCGATTTGCTGTGTCCGTTTCCCGTCCTTTTTCTCACGCTCATGGATTACGATTTTATCCACAAATGCGTTTAGGATTTCGGGCGTGAGTTCGTCAATGCGGGTATATTTCTTTGTGACGGCTATCAGCTTTGATACATTGGTGGTTTCCATGTCGGCTTCGCTGACTTCGGCTGTTAAGGATTCGATTTCCTGTTTTAGCTGTTCCTGCTCCGCTTCGTATCCGTCTGACAGCTTGCAAAAGCGTTCGTCATTCAGCTTTCCGTTGACATTGTCCTCGTAGATTTTACGGAACAGGCGGTCAAGCTCATCCATCCGCTTTTCGTCCTTTTCTATCTGTTTCTGCTTTGCAGACAGTTCGTATCGGCGTTCCGCAAGGGTGGTGTCTATCTGTTGTCGGATAAATACACGCTCAAACTGCTGCAGATAGGACAGGAAATGCTGAAGCTGTTTCAAAACCAACTGATTTAGTGCGTCTTCTCGGATATAGTGCTGCGTACAGTTCTGCGTGCGGCTCGTCCGCTTGTACTGGGAACAGCGGAAATGCGTGTATCTATTGGCAGTGGCAAGGCTTAGTTTTGCCCCGCAGTCGGCACAATAAAGCAGTCCAGAAAACATGCTCGTAATCCCGCTGTTGGTCGGTCTGCGTTTATTTTCCCGTATCATCTGCACCTTATCCCACACTTCCCTGTCAATAATCGGCGTATGGGCGTTCTCAATATATGCCCGCATTTCCTTTGCGGTTGGGATACGCTTCTTGCTTTTAAAGCCCAAACGGGTGGATTTGAAGCTCTCCGTACAGCCGATATACGCCACATTTTCCAGAATAGCAGCTACGGCTGACGGCTCCCAACAATACGGATTTTCCGAAACCCTCGCCACGCCGACGCCCTTTGACGCTTTGTAGGCTGACGGGGTAAGCACCTTTTCCTCCCACAAAATAGTGGCAATGGCTGACATTCCGTTTCCCTGCATACAGAGGAAAAATATCCTGCGGACAACCGCCGCCGCTTCCTCGTCCACAAGCCATCGGGTATTATCATCAGGATTGCGTAAATATCCGTAAGGCGGCGCACCCAGATGTTCGCCCGCAAGCCCCTTCGCTTTCTTGACTTCCTTTACTTTTTTGCTCGTGCTTTTGGGATACCACTCATTAAAAAGGTTGGTAAATGCGGCAAATTCGTTGCTCTCAAGGCTGCCCGTGTCCACATTGTCCATGATGGCGATAAAGCGCACCCCTGCTTCGGGATAAATGATTTCGGAGTATGAGCCGACCTCGATATAGTTCCTGCCAAAGCGGGAGAGGTCTTTTACAATGACCGTTGTTACAAGCCCCTTGTCAATATCCTCTGACATTTTCTTAAAAGAAGGGCGGTTAAAATTCGTACCCGTATAGCCATCGTCCACATAGTAGGTGGGATTTGGAAACCCGTGTTCCTTTGCGTACTTCATCAGATATTCTTTCTGGTTTACAATGCTGTTGCTCTCGCCTTCCCGTCCGTCGTCCTGGCTTAAACGGCAGTACAAGGCGGTAAATTTTTCCTGCTGTCTTTTCATAAGGTTCTCCTTTCCGACAGCAGACACGGTATTGTGAAGTGTAGGTACAGTGTACCATACCTGTCCTCAAACTTCAACGCTTTAAAGCGGTAATTCTTCTGCGGTCTGCTATGCTCCGTCATCGCCACTCCAATCCCCGTCATTATAACATTCATATCCCTGCATGCCACGCATAAAAATATCCGTAAGCTTGGAAAGCAAATCCCGCCCGTCCTTTCGGAAATGGGCGTCGACGGTGTATTCCGTGCCGCCGATTTTCTCGGTAAAGCTCATCTGCTCTGGAACACGGACAAGGGGAGTGACGTTTTGGACGGGCGGCAGAGGGGGATATACTTTATCGGGATTTACCATAGGGGCGTCCCTGTATTCCTCCATGATTGCCTGTATTTCTTCTTCGGACTTTCTGCTCATCGCAATGATTCCTCCCTCCTGCGGTCTGTTTTGCCTGCCCTCCCGTTCTGGTTTGAACGCTGTTTTTCAGCCGTATCGTGGATTTGGTTTAAACAATCATCAATGTGGGCAGAGCGTTTTTCAATTCCATCCGCATATTTCAGCCGCTTTCGCAGTTCTGTTATCTGCTCCGTCACTCCGTTTTTTTCTTCTCGGAGCGTTTCTTTCTCGGCGGGTGAAGCACGCCGTATCTTATTCTGCAAGTGCCGCCGATAGTCGGTAAGCATGTCCATTTCCGTCTGGTTTTTCTCCCTGTCGGCGTGCAAATCGGAGAGGGTGGAGATGTCATGCTCTGACATATAGCGTACCTGTGCGGTAATCTCGTCCAGTTTCCGAAGCTCCTCTTTCATCAGCGGGCTTGTCGGCTTGTAGTCCGTGCCTTTCGGGAATATCCCCAACTGATAGCACCAGTAATAATACAACGCTAAGATTCCCGTGGTTTTCTGGTGCGGTTTCCAAGCCTTTTTATATTCCTCTGGCATATGGGGAGAGTAGGAAATCCTCGCTTTATAGTTCCCGTACCTTGCCCTTGTGCCTAAATGTGAGCGGATAAAATCGGGCGTTAAGCGTTCATCAAGCGTATCTAATCTTGTAAAATGCTTATACTGCGGCAGCTTCATCTTCCAATGCCCGCCCGAAAAATCAACCTCGTAGCCTTTGTCGGTAAGGTATCTCATCATGTGCGGAATATCCCGACTGCCGCTGATTGCCTCCGCCAAATCTTCCAGATAGACGTTGTAGCGTGTCGGCTTGCCGCTCTTTTCATCCAGATACAGCGGTCTTGAAGGGGCTTTCTTCGGGTTCTCAATCACCGATAATCCGTACTCTCTGCACAAGCGGTCTGACGTTTCCCTTAGCCGTTTCTGCTCCGATTTTGAGTAATTATATTTGCTCCCATCCAGATATGCTCATGTGTGGTAAAGTATCACAAGAAAATTATGTCGAATTGACAGCCGCCTCCGCTATGCCGAATAAGGAGATAAAGAGTCCTCAAATTTTGCGCTGCTAAATGAAGACGAGCGGAAGTAATCTCCCGCTCGTCAGTAAACTTAACTATGCCATATCAATCCCGCTTCTTTCCCGCCACTGGCACCAAGAACAGCGCGGGCAACAGCAGGAAAGCGGTGCAGACCAGCCCCCAGGGTATGGACACCTGTTGGGCTACCAGCCCCACAATAGGCCCGCCGATGATCTGCCCGAAAGAGTCCAGTTGTCCACTGGTAGAAAAGACTGTGGCGCGCATTTTCTCCTCCACATGGTCGTTCATCCAGGCGGCCAGCACCGGCTCCTTGATGGTGCGCATAAGCCCCGCCAGGAGGAACATCAACAACATGAACCAAAAGCTCCGCCCCACCGCAAAGAGAACTAGGCACAGGATATACCCGGCGCTGGTGGACATGACCACACTGGTTCGGCTGACAGTCCCTTTTTTCTCCATGCGGGCGATGAGCAACTGAGAAGCCAGAATACCTAAGCCGTTGCCGATAAGACTGATAACACCGAACCAAGTGACGCTGTTCAGTGGCCCGATAACGGGTATTACCGTGTCATCCAGAAAATGAGCGGTGGAGAGCCGGTCAAAGCCTTCACTGGCAAGTCCCCCGCACAGTGTGATTGCTAAGAGCGCCAGCAACACAGGTGCGCCTTTCACAAAGCCCAGGTTGAGCTTGAACAGGCAGACAAAGTCTTTAAGCAAGCCCTGCCGTTCCTCAATAGCAGGGGAGAAGTTGGTTTCTGGCATGATGCGAACCAACACCAGCCCCAACAACAAGCACAAACTGCCCCCCAAGATGACAGGCATTTGCAGGTTTATGTTTCCCAGCAGTGTGCCCAGCACCACGCCCAGAACGCCGCCGATTTGCCCCATTTGACTGCCCCGCAGGAACACCTTGTCTATGGGTTTGTCCTCTTCCTCCGAGGCAATCCACGCCTCCAGAGCGCCGGTGATGAAGGTATCACCGCAACCCCAGACAACCTGGGCCAGCAGAACCGGCGCGAACCACGGTAGCGCACCCTCCATCAGAAAGCCCAGGCCGTAGAGGAACATTCCAATCAGCACCGAGCGCCGACGGCTATACAAATCCGCCACCACACCGGTGGGTATCTCGAACAGAAAGCAGGAGGTTTCCAGAACAGTCCCCACCAGGACAAGCTGAAAAGCATCCAGCTGCACCACCTCCAGGTGGTACACGATGGAAAGCACTGTGGCCATAGAAGCCGCCAGGGAAAAGACAAATCGGAACAGCAGATAGACAGAATATGCCTTTGAATTTTTAGAAAACATGAAGTTACATTCTCCTTTACGAATTAATTTGTGAAACAAGCCCGACTGCCGCGCAGGAAGGGCAAACTTCTCAGCCCTTTCTAACGGTGATTTTAGAAAAGACCTCCCAAAGTACCCAAAGCGCCGTTAAAAGACTTGTTTCCGTTTTTGCAGTTTGCCATAATGAATACCTCCGATACTGAAATTAGAACAACATGACCGTTCTTCTTCACGGAATTATAGCAAATGGGCTTGTGTTGTCAATGTAAAGCTGTTAGGCTAACTTGTGGAACATATGCCGAACCTTATCTATACGGCTATTCGGGCGGCGGG
>UQCM01000036.1 GCA_900539525.1 uncultured Blautia sp. | reverse complement strand
TCCCCCTAAAGTAGATTTGGATATTTATCTTGTCTACTTTAGGGGGATCATATCACTGCCAGATGCCCTTTCGATTCGTGTTTCTACATATTAAATGGTAATCTCAATCCCACCCCGGAAGACTACCGTGCTTCTTTTCTCATCGATGCGGATGTGATCGACCAAACCTCCCCACAGTTCTTCCCGGAACTCTGTCTGTTCTCCCATCAAATCTTCCAGCTTGGTGATGAAGTTCGTGAGTATCTCCTTCGTGTCATTCTTCTCCTGGATGAGAGCCTCCAGTTCCTGAAAGCGGCTATGCTTTTCGCCATAGAGGGTACGGAGCTTCTTTTCTTTCTCCGCTTGCTCCGTCTGATCCAAGGCTACACTCGCATTCTCCCGGATGAGGTTCGCAAGGTTCTCTGCGATAATCCTCAGTTCCTGCTCCAGCCGTTCCTGTTCTGCGTCAAGGGACTCCATCTGACAGACCGTTTCAATCAGCCCTTGTAAATTCTCTATGGTTTCCTCTTTCGCATCAACCAGGGCGTTCAGTGACTTGAGGAACATCTGCTTGATTTCTTCCTCGGTCAAATGCGGTATGTTGCAGGGCGGGGTGTCTTTGCCGTACTTCCGGTTGCAGCGGTAGATGACCTTCCGGTACTTGTCGGTGGAATGCCAAACCTTCGAGCCGTACCATCCACCGCAGCATCCGCACTTGATTTTGTTTGAGAAGATGCTCACTCCGCTGTAACGGCCATTCTGCTCCCGGCGGGTAAGTTCTGCCTGGACAAAATCAAACTGGGCAGGGGGAATGATGGCTTCATGGTGTTCCTCCACATAATACTGGGGGAAAAGCCGATAAATCAGCCGAACCGTAGCTGCCTGTTCCTCGTTTATCTTGAAGTCCTTGTCATACCCAAGGAACCAACTGTAGGCAACACTGCCTTTGCCGTCAGCAAACTGCTTTCGCTTGCCCCAGGTCGTATTCTCGGAAATGCTCCGGCTTTCCTCCTGTGCCAGGGAACTCATGATGGTTATCATCAACTCGCCCTTGGCATCCAATGTCCAGATGTTCTCCTTTTCAAAATAGACCTCAATGCCTTTTTCCTTCAGCTTTCGTATGGTGGTAAGGCTGTCCACCGTGTTTCGTGCAAATCGGCTGACCGACTTGGTTCTGATGAGGTCAATCTTTCCGTCAAGGGCATCTTCCACCATTTGGTTGAAGCCGTCACGCTTTTTGGTGTTCGTGGCGGTGATACCCTCATCTGAGTACATCCCGACAAACTCCCAATCGTCATGACCTTCAATGTAGGTCTTGTAGTAGGTCATCTGTGCCTCGTAGATGGTTGCCTGCTCCTCACGATCCGTGGAAACTCGTGCGTATCCGGCAACCTTCTTTTTCCTTCTGACTGCCACCGGCTCCGATGTGAACTGGTTGAGGGTAGCAGGTATTTTTCTTACTTTCTTTCTAAGTATATAATCAAAATGATTTTATATTTATGTTATGCATAATCTTTTTTGATTATATCAATACTTTTTATAATCTTTTTGATTAATTTCTATTAGCGATTGTGATATGTTCTTTGTAAGGATGGAGGTGAGCTTAGTGACATTCGCGGAAA
Source organism: uncultured Blautia sp. (assembly GCA_900539525.1). Taxonomy (GTDB): domain Bacteria; phylum Bacillota; class Clostridia; order Lachnospirales; family Lachnospiraceae; genus Hominisplanchenecus_A. The sequence goes on along the minus strand of UQCM01000036.1, from coordinate 27,039 downwards.
ATTTAAAAAATATAAGAAAAGAAAGAGGATTTTCACAAAAGGAAATTGCTGAAAAATTAGGTGTATCTCAGCCTAACTATGCACAATACGAAACGGGAAAACGTAATCCCAAGTTTGAAACTGTAAAGAAAATAGCCACAGCACTCGGAATAGATGTTTATAACCTGCTCATTACTGGCGATATGACACCTCGTGAAGCAATGCAAATTTTACGCGCTGTAGCAGCGAAACAATATCTTCAAAATTCAGAGAATCTGGCAGATATTGAGCAAAAAATAGCTCACAGGATAGATGAAATAGAATCAATGAAAAAAAACAAACATAATGTTGATACGATGATTGATTCACTACGTCTGAGAGGTGCGATTGATGAAAATTTAAGTTTACTTAATACAGAAGGTCAGAAAAAAGCTCTAGAACATGTGGAAATGCTTGTCAAAATCCGAGAATACCGGAAAGACGACCAACCGCCCACGCCGAACAAATAACTACTGATCCGCTCCGGATCTGCACCATGACAATATAATATACTTACCACGGGAACCGTTGGGGCGTTATGTCAGCCGCCGGACGAAAGAAAGGAGAAATGCAAAAAGTAGCGCCCCTGTCCTGGTAAGATAAGGCGCTACTTCATGTAACAAATTATTTTTCCCGGCGGTCAGGTGTACGCTGGCCAACGGTTCTCTTGTTAAGTATATTATATGTCAGCAATATGATATTGTCAAAGTATTATTTTCTGCCCTTCTCCTGCCCGCCCAGGCCCATGAAGAAAGGAAGATGATAATATGGCATCCATCAGGAATCGAAAGAACTCTTACCAGATCACAGTGAGCAACGGCCGGGATGCTTCCGGGAAGCAGATCATAGAGACGGCCACCTTTACGCCGGATCCGGCAAAGACGGAGAAGCAGAACCAGAAAGCACTAAAGAAGTCAATGGCCAGATAACAGTTGCATTTCATTGGCCGGTATGTTATGATTTGCCTGTGTTATATTTGAAGCACGAAAAAAGCACCCCTTCCCGGAGTGCTTTTCCTTTAAAACCCTGTAAAATCAAGGCTTTTTCACCGTGCGTTAGAGGATTCGAACCCCCGACCTTTTGGTCCGTAGCCAAACGCTCTATCCAGCTGAGCTAAACGCACATGTCTTAACAACAAAACAGATTATAGCATACTCTTTTTCCCTTGTAAAGAGTTTTTTTATTTTTTTAATCTTTTTTTTCGAGTCACCGTAACTGTTCAGAGCCCATTCATAAAATCGCCTCTACGAGGCTCATGTAGGGCTCTGAACAGCCACAAGTCCATTCCCTATTTCAGGTTCAGCTTTGCAAATGCATCTGCAAATGCATTGTTCAGCGGTGCCTCCGCTTCTTTTTTCTGCTTATTCAGGTAGCGCTGTACGTCTTTTTTGTTTACGCCTGCCCCTTCTTTCTCCCTCCGGTTCTTAAAGGCAGAAAGCTTCTCCTTGTATCCGCATCCACAGATGAAGGTTTCCTCGTCCCCTTTCACATACATTTCCATCTTTTTATGGCATTTGGGGCAGCGGGCATTGGTCACCCGGGAGACCGTCTCCCTGTGGCCGCACTCTCTGTCCTGGCAGACCAGCATTTTGCTGTTTTTTCCGTTCACTGCCAGCATCCGCTTTCCGCAGACAGGGCACTTTTTATTTGTGAGATTTTCATGCCGGAAGGTGCCGTCCCCGGTCCGTATCTCCCCCACGATCTCCTCTGTGTATTCTCTGATCTTTTTCAGGAAGTCCTCTTTCCTGATCGTACCCTTTGCGATACCGGAAAGCTTCATCTCCCAGGCTGCTGTCAGTTCCGGCTTCTTCAGATCCTCCGGAACGAGTTCCAGAAGCTGCTTTGCCTTGGATGTAAGATAAATATCCTTTCCGCGCTTCTCCATCAGGAACGTATGGAAAAGCTTGTCGATAATATCTGCCCTCGTTGCCACTGTTCCCAGACCTCCGGTCTCTCCCAGCGTCTTTATTGCCGCCGCATCCCTGGACTCCATGTATTTCACGGGATTCTCCATGGCAGAAAGCAGGGTGGCCTCGTTAAAGTGTGCCGGAGGCTTCGTCTTTCCACTGGTAGTCTGAATACGCTCCACTGGCAGGCTCTCCCCCTTCTTTCTCTCTGGAAGCGTCTGTTCCGCTACCGCATTTTCTTCCTCTGCTTCCTCCTCCAGGTCAGACAGATTCTCATAGGCTTCCTTCCATCCCTGACTCTTGACGATCTTTCCCTTTGCAATAAAGCTCTCACCTGCCGCTTCTCCCCGCATAGTGGTCTGCTCGTACTCAAATGGCGGATAGAGCACAGAAAGAAAACGGCGTACCACCAGGTCATAGATCCTGCGCTCATCTACAGTCATGTGGTCAAGCTGCACGAACTGCTCCGTGGGGATGATGGCGTGGTGATCGCTTACCTTTTTATTATCTACAAAAGAACTGTTTGTTTTTATCGGACGCATTGCAAGGCTCCCTGCCATCCTGCGGTACGGACCTGTTGCACAGGCCTGCAGCCGCTCTTTCAGTGTTTCCGCCACATCCGTGCTGATATAGCGGGAATCCGTTCTCGGATAAGTGAGTACCTTGTGATTCTCATAGAGGCGCTGCATGATATTCAATGTCTCTTTTGCAGAATAGCCAAACCGTTTGTTGGCATCCCTCTGCAGTTCTGTAAGGTCATAAAGTCCCGGCGCATAGGATTTTTTTGATGTTTTCTCGACAGCAGTAATCTTAAGCTTCTGCCCCTTAAGCTTTTTCTCCAGCTCTTCGATACGCTCTTTCTGGAAGGTGCGCATTCCCTTGCTCTTCTGATCCTGCCAGGTCCAGCAGATTCCTCCGGCCTGAAGCTTCATTCCGTAGTATTCCTCCGGCTGAAACCGGCGGATTTCTTCCTCTCTCCTGGCGATCATGGCCAGCGTAGGTGTCTGCACGCGTCCACAGGAAAGCTGTGCATTGTATTTGCAGGTAAGTGCACGGGTGGCATTGATTCCCACCAGCCAGTCTGCCTCTGCACGGGCCACAGCAGCCGCATAGAGGTTGTTGTACTCTCTGCCGTCCTTCAGATGGGCAAAGCCTTCGCGGATCGCCTTGTCTGTGACAGAGGAAATCCACAAACGCTTCACAGGCTTTCGACAGTCTGCCTTCTCCAGGATCCACCTGGCCACCAGCTCGCCCTCTCTGCCGGCGTCCGTGGCAATGACGACCTGACCGATATCCTTCCGGTACAGCTGGGTCTTTACATCCTTAAACTGCTTTGCCGTCTGTCTGATCACCACGAGCTGCATCTTCTCTGGTATCATAGGCAGGGTTTCCATGCTCCACTGCGCATACTTTTTATCATACTCCTCCGGATCCGCCAGGGTGACCAGATGCCCCAGTGCCCAAGTCACGACATATTCCGTCCCCTCCATGGCCCCGGGAAGCTTCTTCTGACAGTGCAGCACGCGGGCAATATCCCGGGCCACGGAAGGTTTCTCAGCAATAACCAATGATTTCATAGCTTTCTCTTTCCTTATGAATTTCCTGTCGGGATATAGGGACGCAGCGCTCCTGCAACATTGGAGATCGGCATGGTCTGCAGCCATACACGCCCGGGGCCCGTGATAACTGTATTAAACAGGCCCTCGCCGCCGAACAGTATATTCTTCACACCCGGAACTGTCTGGATATCAATGGCGCATCCGGCAGTCATCGCGGCCAGATGACCGGTATCTACCACGATCTGCTGTCCCGGCTGAAGTTCATATTCGATCACATGACCGTCAAATTCCGCAAAAGCAACTCCATATCCGCTGACCTTCTGAAGGATAAAACCCTCTCCTCCAAACAGACCCGCTCCCACCTTTTTGTTAAAATGTACAGAGAGCTGAACGCTCATTTCACTGGCCAGAAATGCACTTTTCTGGAAAATCATCTCGTTTCCCGGTGAAATCTGAAATGCCCGGATGGATCCCGGAAAACTGGACGCAAAAGCGATCATGCCTGCGCCCTGCGCGGTATAAATGTTCTGAAACATCTTCTCACCGGAGAACATCCTTCCGAATGCTTTTCCAAGCCCACCGTTCGTGGTCGTCTCCATCTTCATATTCGGCGACATCCAGGACATTCCGCCGCCCTCCGTTACCATGCGCTCACCTGACTCCAGATGGCAGATGACTACCGGAAGTGTTTCTCCTTTAATCTCATATCTCATAAACTGCTCCTCCTTTTCTGGCTGCCACAGACGTTTCCTGCCTGTGGGATACTCCTGCCGGCTACAGAATACCTGCAGGTTTGTTATTTCTTATCATACCATTTTACGCAGTTTCGGGCAATACAAAAACAGTTCAAATCAGCTGACTACTTTCTCACAATATTCTGCAGCCATACCCCTTTCTTCACCAGAACAAACCCGACGATACACTTGATCCAGTCCGCCATCTGCACCAGGCAGAAAATAACCAGTACATGAAGCTCCGTATATCTGCTTAAGACATATGCCACCGGAACGCTGACACACCAGATAAATACACTGTCAAACAGGAAGGTAACGATCGTTTTTCCTCCGGAACGGAGTGTGAAATATGCCGCATGGAGAAAAGCATTCTGGGGCATGAAAACCGCCTGAGCAATGATAAAATACGCTGCCAGCTCCTTCGCCTGGGCAGTGGTATTATACAGCCCCGGAAATACCCCGGCCAGAGCCAGCATAACGGCAGCCACAAGAACGCAGCAGAAAACAGAAAATGCGATCATTTTATTGTCAGTATCTCTGGCTTCCTTCATTTTACCTGCCCCCAGAAGCTGTCCTACAATAATCGCAACGGAATCTCCCAATGCGATAAAAACGACATTAAATACATTGTTGATCGTATTGGAAATATTCATTCCCGCCACCACACTTAGCCCTCTCACAGAATAACACTGGGCAAGCATAGCCATGGCAGATGCCCACAGCGTTTCGTTTAATAACAGAGGGATCCCTTTTACCGTAAATTTTCTTACCAGAATGGCCGGTACCTTCATCGTACGGTATAAGCCTTTTACATAACTGTTCTTCTCTTTGTTCCTGTGTGTCCAGTATATGACAATGAAAGCTTCCACATATCTTGAAAGCACGGTTGCCATCGCCGCACCCGCAATGCCCAGTCTGGGAAACCCGAATTTTCCATAGATCAGCAGATAATTGAACAGCAGATTCACCGCCACAGCAATAACCCCGGCCCTCATGGGAACCACTGTCTCACCACATTCACGCAAAGAACTTGCATATACCTGCACCATCATAAATGCCGGAAGTCCCGCCAGCATGATCCTCAGATATATTTTTCCGTACTGCAGGGCAGCCGCCAGATCTCCCCCGTCACTGCTTCCATTTAAATACAGCTGGATCAGATTCTCACCGGCAAAGAGGAACAACAGCACAGCAGCACCCGTCAAAAGCGCCGCCATCCATATTTTATATCGGAATGTATGGCGGATTCCCTCCTCATCCCTCTGTCCAAAATATTGCGCGGTAAAAATTCCCGCTCCTGCCAGACCTCCAAAAATACAGAGATTATATACAAAGATCAGCTGATTGACAATGGCAACACCCGACATCTGCTCTGTACCGATCTGTCCCACCATAATATTATCCAGAAGGCTTACAAAATTGGTAATGCCGTTCTGGATCATGATCGGTACTGCTATTGACAGTACCATTCGATAAAAACTTCTGTCTCCGATAAATTTTTTCGTTATTCCGGTATTTTTCATATCTCTTCTCCTCATTCGTGAACTCTCCATGATCAGCGAGAAAGTAAGACCTTACACGCTATCCCTCACAAAATTCGAAAGCATCAAGGGGCAAATACTTTTGCCCCCAACATCAATCATATAGCAGGTAACCCCTTCGATTACCTGCCATATGATTCTACTCATTCGTTTCTATATTCTTCACTGTCGCAATATCGATCAGCGTCAGCTTCCTGATATCCGTATTTTCCAGGCTGGTGATCAGTGCATTGGCTGTGTCCATGGCCGTGAGAACGTTGACGCCCGTCTCAATGGCATTTCGACGAATCACGAATCCGTCTCTGGAGTGTTCCACACCCTGTGACGGGATATCAATAACAAGATCAATCTCATGTCCCAGGATCAGATCCAGGATATTCGGCGATTCCTGCTCAACCTTTCTGATCTGGATGGCATGAACACCGCCTGCGTTCAATGCCTTTGCCGTATTTCTGGTGGCGTAGATTCTGTAACCGATGGCCTCGAAGCGGCGGCCGATCTCTACTGCCTCCTCCTTGTCTTCATCCCTGACCGTCATGATCATGTTCTTAAACTTTGGAAGATTGATTCCTGCACCAAGGAATGCCTTATACAGAGCCTCATTGAAGGTTTTTGCGATACCCAGACACTCGCCGGTGGACTTCATCTCCGGCCCCAGGCTGATGTCTGCGCCTCGGATCTTCTCAAAGGAGAATACCGGCATTTTGATGGCAATATACTCTGCCTCCGGTGCCAGCCCTGTGGGATAGCCCAGTTCTCTCAGTTTGTGCCCCAGGATAACCTTCGTGGCCAGCGGCACGATCGGGATTCCTGTGACCTTACTGATATAGGGAACGGTACGGCTGGATCTCGGATTCACCTCGATCACGTACACTTCCTCGCCGCACACGATGAACTGGATATTGATCATACCGATGACATGAAGGGCCTTTGCCAGCCTCTTCGTGTACTCTACAATGGTAGCCTTCACCCTGTCATTCAGGCTGGGAGCCGGATAAACAGAGATACTGTCTCCGGAATGGATGCCCGCCCGTTCGATATGCTCCATGATTCCCGGAATCAGGATATCCTCTCCGTCACATACCGCATCGACCTCTATTTCCTTTCCAACCAGGTACTTGTCCACCAGAATCGGATGCTCCTGGGCGATCCGGTTGATGATACCGATGAACTCATCTACATCCTCATCATTGATGGCAATCTGCATTCCCTGTCCTCCCAGTACATAGGAAGGTCTTACCAGCACCGGATAGCCCAGCTCGTTTGCGGCTTTCTTTGCCTCCTCTGCTGTAAATACCGTGTGTCCGGAAGGTCTCGGTATCTCGCATTTTTCCAGGATCGCATCGAATAATTCCCTGTCCTCTGCCGCATCTACATTCTCTGCGGATGTTCCAAGAATCGGCACGCCCATCTTCATCAGAGCCTCCGTCAGCTTGATGGCTGTCTGTCCTCCAAACTGTACCACGGCTCCGTCCGGTTTCTCAATATTAACGATACTCTCCACATCCTCCGGTGTCAGCGGTTCAAAATACAGCTTGTCTGCAATATCAAAGTCGGTACTTACCGTCTCCGGATTGTTATTGATGATAATGGTCTCGAATCCCTCTTTTGCAAAGGCCCAGGTACAGTGTACGGAACAGAAGTCAAATTCAATACCCTGTCCGATACGGATCGGGCCGGACCCGAGCACCAGCACCTTCTTTCTGTCACTGGTCTGCACCGCTTCATTTTCACTGCCGAATACGGAATAATAGTAAGGTGTCTCTGCCGCAAACTCCGCCGCACAGGTGTCTACCATCTTGTAGGCAGCTGTGATGCCGTTTGCACAGCGCATCTCTTTAATTTCTTCTTCTGTCTTTCCGGTAAGTTTTGCAATGACAGAATCCGGGAACTCGATACGCTTCGCCTCTTTCAGAAGTTCTACCGTCAGCTCCTGTGTCTTCAGAGCCTGCTCCATCTCTACCAGAATCGCAATCTTGTCAATAAACCAGATATCGATCTGTGTGATCGCATGAATTTCCCCATAGGAGATCCCCTTGCGGATGGCTTCTGCGATCACCCAGATCCTCCTGTCATCCACAATCTTCAGCTGCTTACGAAGTGCATCCTGATCCAGTGCTGTAAAGTCATAGGACATCAGTGAATCCACATGCTGCTCCAGGGAACGGATCGCCTTCATCAGGGCTCCTTCGAAATTGTCACAGATACTCATGACCTCACCGGTAGCCTTCATCTGTGTGGTCAGAGTACGTTTGGCACTGATAAATTTATCGAATGGCAGTCTCGGGATCTTTACCACGCAGTAATCCAGCATCGGCTCAAAGCTGGCATAGGTCTTTCCGGTAATGGCATTTTTGATCTCATCCAGGGTGTACCCCAGAGCGATCTTGGCCGCCACCTTTGCGATGGGATAACCGGTCGCCTTGGACGCCAGCGCCGAGGAACGGCTTACCCTGGGATTTACCTCGATGACACAATACTCAAAGCTGGTGGGATGCAGCGCATACTGCACGTTACATCCTCCGGTGATGTTCAGCTCACTGATAATATTCAGCGCAGAGGTACGCAGCATCTGGTACTCCTTATCCCCCAGCGTCTGGGAGGGAGCCACTACGATACTGTCACCCGTATGCACACCTACCGGGTCAATATTTTCCATATTGCAAACGGTGATACAGTTTCCGTTGCTGTCACGCATCACCTCATATTCGATTTCCTTCCAGCCCGCAATGCAGCGCTCCACCAGAACCTGTCCCACGCGGGAAAGACGCAGGCCGTTTTCCAGGATTTCCACCAGTTCTTCGTAGTTGTGGGCGATACCGCCGCCGCTTCCTCCCAGGGTGTATGCGGGACGAAGCACGACAGGATAGCCGATTTTCTCTGCAAACGCCACACCATCATCAATATTCTCCACCACCAGAGATGCCGCCACAGGCTCACCGATTTTTTCCATCGTACTCTTGAATTCCAGACGGTCCTCTGCTTTTTTGATCGTCTCAGAGGTGGTTCCGATCAGCCGTACGTTGTGCTCCCTTAAAAAGCCTGCCTCCTCCAGCTCCATAGCCAGATTCAGTCCCGCCTGTCCTCCCAGCGTCGGAAGGACACTGTCCGGCTGTTCCTTCAGGATCAGCTGCTCGACAACTTCCACAGTCAGAGGTTCGATATAGACTCTGTCTGCGATATCCTTATCGGTCATAATCGTTGCCGGGTTGGAGTTTAAAAGCACGACCTCGATGCCCTCTTCCTTCAGAGAACGGCATGCCTGCGTTCCGGCGTAGTCAAATTCCGCCGCCTGTCCGATGACAATAGGACCGGAACCGATCACAAGTACTTTCTTAATATCTGGATTCTTTGGCATTACTGATTCACCTCCATCATTTTCATAAATCTGTCAAACAGATAGCCGGAATCGAGAGGTCCCGGACAGGCCTCCGGATGGAACTGTACAGTGAAAATATTCTTTCCTGTATAGGAAAGTCCCTCGTTCGTGCCATCATTTACATTTACAAATGCCGGAGTAGCTACCGCAGAATCCAGATTCTCTGTATCTACCACATAGCCGTGATTCTGAGAGGAAATATATACTCTGGAAGTTGCAAGATCCTTCACCGGATGATTGCCTCCTCTGTGCCCGTATTTCATCTTATGTGTATCTGCACCGTTCGCCAGTGCCATGAGCTGGTGTCCCAGGCAGATGGCAAAGATCGGAATATCCGTCTGATAGAGCTTCCTGATCTCCTCAATGATCGTGGTGCACTCCTTCGGATCACCCGGTCCGTTCGAAAGCATGATTCCGTCCGGATTTGATGCCAGGATTTCTTCTGCAGAAGTCAGCGCCGGATAAACCGTCACCTGACATCCTCTCTGATTTAAGGAGCGCGCAATATTTCTCTTGGCCCCGAGATCAAGAAGTGCTACCTTCGGTCCGTCACCCTCCAGCACATATTTTTTCCTGCAGGTAACCTTCTCCACGACCTTTCCTGTGGTATAGTCTTTCAGCTTTGGCAGGATTTCTTCTATATTATAATTCTCATTTGTGGTGATCATGCCATTCATGGTTCCCTTCTCACGAAGGATCTTGGTAAGCGCCCTTGTGTCAATACCGGCGATTCCCGGAATGTCGTGCTTCTCTAAGAAATTCTGAATCGTATCCTCACTGCGGAAATTACTGGGGATACGGGACAACTCCCGCACAATGTAGCCATCCGGCCAGGGTCTTGCTGACTCCATATCTTCATGACAGATGCCATAATTTCCGATCAGCGGATAGGTCATGACCACTGTCTGCCCTGCATAAGACGGATCGGTGAGCACCTCCAAGTATCCTGTCATTGACGTGTTAAATACAATTTCACTGATGATCTCTTTTGTAGAACCAATACTGGTTCCGGTAAACACTGTACCGTCTTCTAATATGAGAAATGCCTTCATTTGCCACCTGTCCTTTCGTGTTCTTAAAAGGGGTAGGCACTCTGCCCGGGAGCAGAGAGCCTACCCCCTCTTCTTTCCATACAATACCTGTAGCCCAAATCTCCCGTAATCTGTGTGGGTCGCCTTTGACCTGCAAATATTCAAATTTTAAAAATTCTACCACAAATGTATTTTCTTTTCAACCTCTTTTATTTATTTGTATAAAAAAGGCAATTACGGATTTAGTTCTGCAATCCGGGTAACTGCCACGTAAATTTCCTGGATCCGGTACCAGGTCCGGTAATCGATAATACCTGTCTCGGGAAGTCCGAAGATTTCCTGAAAGATCTGCACGGCATCCTGCGTGCGCTCACCATAGATTCCATCTACCGGTATCTTGGGAAGAAGCGGATAATCCTCAGAGATTGCATTCAGCTGGTCCTGTATCTGCTCAACCTTATCGCCTGTTGAACCGATATCCAGATCAAAGCCGGGCCATGATAGAGGGATTCCCGCAATTTCCTCGGCAGTATTAATGTAAATACTGCTTCCGTAATAGTGACGCAGAATCTGGATCGGCGTATATCCCTGATCTCCGAGGGATTTGGACCCCCACTGGGATAGCCAGTTCGGGCAGGTGACTCTCTGCCCGTCACAGTACTGCGTCAGAATCGGCTGCTTCACATTGGGCCGTGAAAGATAGCTTTCGAACACTTCATCTACCGCTTCCGAAATACTTTCAAAAACATTTCTGCCATAAATCCATTTATGGTCAAATGCGGTTGAAGAGGTAATTGTAAAGTCAAATCCTTTGTTGCGGTACCATTCTGTGTATACGCGGTTCAGGGTAAAGGACATAATGGCCAGCACATTGGCAATAATGGTCGCTTTGGGCCACGTTGCATAGATCTCGCTGGATGCTACATTTTTGATATAATCTCTGTACCGGATGTAATAGTCGGTTGCTGTACTGTCCATGGGTGAGCCGTCATGAACCACAATGAATTCAGGGATAACCACACGACTCAGGACAATTTCTCCTGTCTGGCTTACGGGCTTGATTTCTGCCTCTGCAATCTTCGGGGGATAGTCTCCATAAAGCGTATGTGCAGGAATCACAATATTCTGATATTGCTCAGGCTGCGCCAGAGGATTCATCCTCACATCCTGCAGTGCTGTGGCTTCCGGAAGGATCTCCGCTCCGGAAATCGTAACCGGCTCATATCCCGGAGCCGTAATCCGCAGCGTATACTCTGCGTATGGCTGCGGTCCTGTCGGATCCATACTATACTCCAGCGGCGGCGCTGCCAGCTCCACGGTATCCGACTGTCCGTTCGCATTCGTTGTGATCTGTTCCACTGTACTTTCGGGATCTCCTGTATAAGATATGGAAATCTGAGCGGCCTCAACCGGTACCGCACGGGCTGCAGACCTGACCTGTATCTGAAGCCTTCCCTGGTCCACATGATTTTCCTGCATTGCTCTTAGATTGCTTTTCTGCATATCTGCCTCATAATCTTATCATTACTGGCAGTGTATGCATGGAAGGCTGACATTATTCTTTACTTTATGCCTTTGCCAAATCGTTACTATTCAGAGTTCATTCGCAAAATCGCCTCTACGAGGCTTTCCTTTTGCTCATGTTTTGCGGGACCCATAGACATAAAAATACATGCAAGCATGCATTTTATGTCCATTTGTCCCTTGGCTCATATTATAAAACAAGACAACGGGCATCTCTGCCCGTTGCCTGTTATGCTTATATGTCAAAAGCAACACTATATCTCATAAATCCACTGATTTCCTCTGCCCAGCCTTTCATGATTCTCGATAAGTTCTGCAAGTGTATATTCTTCCAGATAACTGTTAACTGACTGGTTGATCCTGTCCCATACCAGTTCCCGGATCGCGCACCTGACAGCATCGAATGACGCATCCGTATCCATATCATCTATGATGGAGAATTCTCCTTCCAGTGCGGTGAGCACATCACCCACTTTTATTTCCTCTGGTTTCTTTGCCAGAAGATATCCTCCCTGTGCTCCTTTCTGACTCTTTACAATCCCCGCTTTACGCAAGGTGGCGAACACCTGTTCAAGGTAATTTAAAGAAATATGCTGTCTCCTCGCTACCTTCATCAGAGATATTGCTTCGTTTTGTGATTGCATCGCCATGTCTGTCAGTGCACGCAGTCCATATCTGCCTTTTGTTGATATTTTCACTGTACTCCTCCCTCATCCTTTGTATACCTGTGTTACCATTCACTCCGCGACCAGTAACATATCTGTTCTATTTATCGTTTACTTTCCGCCAGATTTCTTATCTGGGCAATGGTAGTATCTTTCACAGAATCCCTCAGAAGATCCCAGATATGCTGCCAGATTTCTCTTGTAGCACACTGCTCACACTCTATACCGCAATCGATATTCTTTGTCAGACATTCTACCGGTGCCAGATTCCCTTCTACAGCCGTCAGAACATCCAGAACTGTGATATCTTCCGGGTCTCTCGCAAGGCAGTATCCGCCATAGGCGCCTCGCATGCTCTCTACAATACCGCCTTTTTTGAGCATGGATACAATACGCTCGAGATATTTCTCTGAAAGGTTTCTTCTTTCTGCCACATTCAAAACACTCACCAGATGATCTCTCCCTGCGTGGATAGACAGATCCACCACTACCTCGAGGGCATAGATTCCTTTTGTAGATATCTTCATCTTCGTCCTCCGTTCCGCAGCATCGTGACAAGAAACCAGATCAGTATCAGTGGAACAAGAACAGGAATCAGAACACGCATAATCGTAAATACAAGAAAAAATATCACGACAATACTTATTATGACGAATAATTTCCCTTTCCAGGAGTTTAGCTCAAACCTGTAAAAGCTTTTCCCCGGATTCTCAGACTCTTTCTGATCGTTGTAATACTGCCTCTGTGTGTTTCCCGCATGTTCATCCTTACCTTTGGATGTATCAATGATCGTCCGTGCAATCAAAAGCGGACTGCCCAGTTCCTGCAGTACCTGCTCTTCTGTTTTTCCGTTGCTCATCGCTTCTGAAATATATTCTTCATAATAGCGAATTGTGTTTTCAAGCTCGGAAGCAGACACCTCACCTGTCAGTCTTGAACGCAAAGTACCTATAAACTCCGACTTTGTCATGCCGTACCCATCCTTTCTCCTGTCTCCTGATATACAGGCTGCCACGAAGCCGTCTCTTCTATTCAGATAAAAACAGTATAACATAAAAATGAATAAATTCAAGTATGCCCGTAATGTCCGTTTTCTGTTACTATGTTACTGTTCACTTCGTGACCAGTAACACGCTTCGCGATGCACAGATATGATGCATTCTGCATCATATCGCGTGGCTACTCATCCCATCCTTCATAAAATCGAATATTAACCGATATCTGGCGCACTACTTCTCCCTCTTTTAAAACAATATCGCTCACATCGGTTACATAGGGAAGCTGTACATCTTCCTCTGAAAGTTCCAGCGATATCCAGTCGTATGCTGCCTCATTTGCATTTTCTACTGCATCATCAAGCGTTTCGCCTTTCGCATAGCAGCATTCCAGATCAGGGAAATAACCCTCATACGTTCCTGTTTCGTTTTTATGAAATACTGCCGGATATATAAATTTCATATTCTTCTTTCCTTTCCTGCCGTTCTGAACTGTTATGTCTGGTTTAAGTGTCATAAGTCCAAAGCTGCGCTATGCGCGGAACAACCGTAAACCAGTTTTGCCCCCATGTTTAGCGGGTCCTATTTTTTTATTATAAAGAACTTTCCATAAAAATACAATAAAAATAGTAACAATCCAGAGACCATTCACACCCCCTCTGCGAGGCTTTCTTTTTGCTAATGAATGGCTCTGAACTGTTACTATAAGTTTGGTTACTGTTCACTCCGTGACCAGTAACTAAGTTTGTTACTTTACCGTCACTCTTATTTTTCTTGTTTTGCGACTGGCTGTCTTTACCGTTATGGCTGCACTGCCTTTTGCCTTTGCTTTCAGCTTCCCACACCAGATGGTGTGGGAAGTCTGAGTTATTTAACTTTAATCTTTATAACTTTCTTTACTCCGTTGCACTTAACTGTCAGCTTACAGCTTCCTGCTTTCACGCCCTTGATGACACCCTTCTTCGTAACGGAAGCAATCTTCTTGTTGCTGCTTACGTAGGTGATCTTTCCGGCAGGTATTGCCTTTACACTGAGTTTTGTCTTCTTGCCCTTCTTAACAGTAACAGCTTTCTTGCTTACTTTAATGGAAGGCTTCTTTACCGTTACCGTACATGTTGCCTTAAGAGAACCGATAGATGCAGTAATCACCGTCTTTCCTGCCTTTTTCGCCGTTACCTTTCCATCCTTCACAACAGCTGCCTTCGGATTCGAAGATGTCCATGTAACATTTCCACTGATACCCACAACGACGGCTTTCAGTGTTACCGTGCTCTTGCCTTTGGTGTAAATCGTTGCAGACGTCTTATCCAGACTCAGTGATTCTACCTGAGGCTCCTTATTACCAGAAGATACCGGTTGCAGACTGTTCATGGCAGCTGTCAGTTTTGCCAGTGCGCTGTCAATCTCCGCCTGTGTGCTGTTGCTGCCTGCAAGAACTGCCTCTACCTCTTTGAGCACTGCCTGGAACTTACTCCAGCTGTCTGCTGTATATGCAGATTCCTTTAATGCCTTTGCAGCAGTAACCTTACTGTTCAGTTCCCCTCTGTCGCCCGGTTTATCTGAGGATGTTCCGGAAGTCTTAAAGGTAAATGAAGTCTTGCCTGACGGGATTCCCTGTATGTCATATGCAACCACATCCAGTTTGTATTCTCTGCCAGGCTGGAGACCTGTCAGCTGCACAGTCGTTCCTTCCTTCACATCTGCCAGAACCGTATCCCCGTCCATAACCTTATAGCCTGCAATTCCGATCGGATCCTTTACAGCCGGCCAGCTGAGTGTCACAGCTGTAGCTGTCGCCTCAGATACCTCGATTTCCTGCGGTGCTGCCGGTGCACCGACACCTTCATCTGCACGGTACTGATGCGCTCCGATATCCGGTACTGAAATGCCTGTCAATGAGTTTCCAAAGAAGTCAATCGCACTTGCTTCTTTTCCGTTCCTATCTGTAATCACTTTTCCTTTTCCAATAGCAGGTGAACTTTCAGCCAGCTTATAACCATCGAACATACTGCGGACATCCGGTGTCTCATGAAGATTTACCGTTCCATCTGTTGATTCCGGACCACTTCCCGCATTGCGGAAGACCTGCGTTCCTTTGTTTACCACAACTGCTGCGCTGTCACTTGCCGGAGTGTTCGCATAGTTGTAATACAGGTTATTACTGTAGGTCTGTGTGCCGCCAATCGTCCATGTCTCTGTTCTCGGTGTGCTTCCTGCGTAGTAGATGATATTGTTCTCTACTACCATGTTTCCGTAATAACCGTTGCCACGATTACGGATAAACGGAACATTTTCCTTCATATAAAATACGTTATTGTATACATGAGCATCCGGATTTCTTGCAATATCCATTGCTCCCATCAGGTCATTCTGACTGATATTGTAGCGGAAGGTATTTCGGTATGCCTGTGCTTCACAGAACATCACACATCCGCCACCGTTATTATGACTGTAATTGTACTGATATAGTGTACCGTCACCCCAGTCTGCATCCCATGCCTGGCCATCGCCATTGCCGCCGTCATCATTATGGGTGTCAAACACTTCGTTATACTGGAAGACTGCATCCTTACATTTCCAGGGCCATACAGCCGCTGCCACTCTTCCTGAAGATGTTTCTGAATAATCTTTATAATTGATCTGCCTTGCCGCTCCATCAGAAACGTTATATTCGACAAGCGGACGATCACAGTACATCATCGTGATTGCGTCACCGCCTGCATCTTTGATATAGTTGTTTCGTACTGCAACATTCGTAGAACCATATTTCTTTGCTGTTGTATCCGTGATTTCCATCGCCGTAAACTGATCCCAGTAAGCGGTATATCCTACTGCAATTCCCCACCGGTTTACATTCTTTACCGTACAGTTCTCAATCTTAACATCGTCATATCTTGAGATCCCTGTAGCCCCCTCGTTATGAGGTTTGAATACGGTAAAGTAGATACCTCCATTGTTCATGTGCTTGTCGTAAACATTTCCTATTACATCATGAACATTCAGACCGTTCAGATAGATATGTTCTATCGTTCCCTTATCCTGTGCCACAGCAGCCACACCGGTACGGTTCATAACATCCTGTGCATTGTAGGTATTCTCAATCTTCGGAGCCTTATTCACAATCTCCAGATTATTGATTTCAATATATTCGGTATCATACAGCAGGATGGAAGAAGATACATAATCCTGATATTTATGACTGGTACTGTCCAGCCGGTAGCCATAGTTCTGATACCAGATGCCCTGTCCGTTTGTGTCAATGACAGGGGCGGAACCCTCACCATATTGATCGATCACGATCGGCGCCTCAGCACTTCCGCTCTGCCCGAACAGATGCAGATAGCCATCTGTAAATACAGATCCACACTCCAGGAGAACCTTATCTCCCGGCTGCAATGTCAGGTCGTTAATCTTCTGCAGGCTGTAGAATGGTGTACTTTCCGATGTACCGTTATTTGTATCCTTACCATGAAGAGTGCTGACATAATAGGTGATTCCTGCACTGCGGGATGTAGCCTCTGCCGCCTCTGCCCCCATTGCCGGAGCAACTGTGGAGCAGAGCACTGCCAGCGCGGTCATAGCTGCAAATATTTTTTTCTTCATCATAGCCCTCTCCTCCTTATTCTTCTGCCGCTTCATATCCGACACGTACTTCTGCAGCACTTCCGAAGATCAGTCCCTCATTCTGTGAACGGGATTCCAGACCTGAAAGTTTCACATAACGCGCATTCGTCTCGGTAAAGGTAGCATATTTCGTTGTTGAATCCCCTGCCCAGGTTCCTGAAGCAACCTCAGTCCAGTTGGTATTGTCATTGCTGACTTCAACCTTATACTTTGTAATGATACCATTCACTCCGCCGCTCGGTCTCGGAACATACTTAAACATACCGACACGTTTCGATGTTCCCAGATCCAGTGTGATCCAGACATCACTCTGCGCACATCCGCTCCAGGCTGTGTGCCATAACGTGGACATATTATTATCCAGTGCCAGATTGGCATTTCCTTCTGAATTGTTATTCGGCTGATAGCTTCCAACAGTACCTGTCATCGTCGTCGGATCATATTCTTCATAAGATTTCATAATCTCAACCGTGTACTCTTTTGCTGAGCCGTCAGAAACCTTTGTGAGCTTAACTTTATATCCGGACTTCACTTCATCGCTTCCTGTATATTCTTTTCCTGCTGCATCGAATACCTTACAGATGATTCCGCTGTCATAGAAGATCGCTCCCAGAAGCTGACGCACACTGGTTCCTCTCTTTATGCCTGAAATTTTATCAGCTGAAACGGAATATGCCACAGACGTAACTGCAAGCTGTGAAGCAGTAATCTCCAGTGTATATTCTTTTGTCTCTGCACCCTTTGTCAGCTTCACCTTCATGTCAGAAGAAACAAGAGCACTGTCCTCTGCCTGCTGTGTTCCCTTCAGGATATCAAGTGTAACATCCTGTGCATAGATCAGTTCCTCCTTAAGCTCTGCCACTGTCATTCCTTCCGGTACGTTCGTGATCTTTCCGTCCTCAACGGTAAGAGAGATACCCTGAACAGCCAGAGTTGTCTCACTCTTTGCCGACTCAAACGCACCAATATCCGGCTGAACTCCTACACGGTTTCCAAAGAAGTCATACTTCGGAGCACCTGCCACTGCCACACCTGCATTGATCGCCGGTGAGTCGTCCTGAAGTTTGTAACCTGCAAATACATCCCTGTCATGAAGTGTTCCGCCTGCTGCCGAGCTTACCGGAGCCTTGCCGGGATCAACGAACTTCGGATCAACTTTAAGAGCACCTTCCGGAAGCGTTACCTGGTCATACCCGTAAAAGATATTGTTGCTATAGGTACGGTTCGCCTGTACGAATGTATCACCTGTGCTTTTGTTTGTGCTGGTGTTGTAGAAGATATTATTCCTGATGTCTGCCGTTCCTGCTCCACCAAACACTGTGGTACTCAGATCTCCATCGATATAGAATACGTTGTTGTAGATCTCACCGTTCGGATTTCCTGCCAGATGGATCAGGCTTCTTAAGTCATTCTGGCTGATATTGTAACGGAATACACCGCGATATGCTTCACCGCCGCAGAACATGATACATCCGCCGCCATTGTTATGGCTGTAGTTGTACTGATAGATCGTTCCGTCAGAATAATCAATATCCCATGGCTGTGCATCCTGGTTATTATCTCCTACGGTATCGAATACTTCATTGTACTGGAAGATACCATCCTTGCACTTCCACGGCCAGACTGCTGCACAGAGATGCTGCCAGAAATCTCCATATCCCTTTTCCGTTTCCATATCGGCACCGGATTTATCGGAAACATTCTTCTGCACCAGAGGGCGGTAAGCATACATGGCCACGATCGCATCGTTTCCTGCATTCTGCACATAGTTTCCTTCGATTACAAGATTTGTATGACCATAGGTCCGTGCTGTCGCATCTGTAATCTCCTGACCGTTAAACTTACTGTTCTGATAAGTATAACCCACGCAGATACCTGCCCTGGATACATCCTTTACATAGCAGTTCGTGATCCTGATATCATCATATCTGGCAATTCCTGTAGCATCCTCATCCTCCGGAGGCACCACGTTCATCTGGATTCCTCCATTGTTCATATGCTTATCCTGGATATTACCGTTTACATCATGGATGTACAGGTTATCCAGATAGACATGCTCCATGGTTCCGCCATCTTTTGCAATTCCGGATACACCGGTACGATCCATACGGCCGCTTGTTTTGGATACACTGCTGACAGCACCCGGGAAAAAGTCAAAATCATCCGAAGTATTTACAATCTCCAGGTCACTTACCTCCACATAGTCAACATCATACAAAAGGATGGTGGAAGATACATATCCTTTGGATCTGTGTCTTGTATTATCCATCATACCACTATAGGTCTGATACCATACCCCCTGACCTTTCGCATCAATCACCGGCTTGGATGCACCCTCTGTACCATAGCTGCTGACACGGATCGGAGCCTCCTCTGTCCCGTGTACATCCTGCAGATGGATGTATCCATTAAATACGGAGCCCTTCTCCAGAAGCACCTGATCACCCGGCTGTAAGGTTACACTTTTCAACTTATCAAGTGTTTCCCATGCCGTATTCGCCGATGTGCCGTCTTTGGAATTGTCTCCATGCAGACTGCTGAAATAATAGGTAGTACCGGCCACAGCCGTTTCAGCAGCACTCACCTGGAAGGCAGGCAGGATATTCTGACCCGTTCCTGCTACTGCCAGTGCACAAAGCAGTGCTAATACTCTCTTTTTCATCTTTTTCTCCTTTCTGGTCTAATTGTTTATATGCTTTTTCATAAAAAAGTATATACGTTTCCTGTCGCCCTCCACCCGGGCATCTGCCGCACGCTTCGCAATGATTTCATCATATCTTTCTTCGCGCAGCGTTTTATTAATGATATCCTTTACCTCCTCCATAGCAGTCATTCCGTTCTCTTTTCGTCCGGTACATTCGATCAGATAAAGACAGCTTCCATCATCCACGACTGCCGTGGACTCTCCTTCCTTCAGTTCCCATGCATATTCCAGAATATCACTTATGCTCCTTACATATATGACCATATCCTCTGCCGTTATATCCGCATGAGCCAGATAATTCTTTAACTCTTCATCCTCTCCTGCCAATGCTGACAGAGGATGCTCCCCGTCAATCTTCTTATAGACAGATGTAAGTTTCTCCTTCAGCCGGTCTGTCTGCTCCTCATTCATTCCCTCATCCGCATATGGAATCTTAATATAGTCCAGCACCATATCATCATCCTGCTGATAGGCATCCTTATGTTCCTCATAATACTGCTCCCTGTCCGAGTCAGAAATATTCATTCCCTCATTTTCAGGATCCTCACAGTATTTTTTCTGAAGAGTATCCATCTCATATTCCCGATACAGCTCAAGTGTATACTCCGACAGTCCATAAACAACCTCTCCCTTTTCGATTTTCTCCTTCCGGGAGTCATTTTCATTCTTCCATCGTTTCAAAAGTCCCTGATAACTGTCATCTGTTATGTATCCTTTTTCCTTTGCAAGCCCATACACTGCATGTATATATGCAAGATGGTCAACCGCCTCGTCTGCCAGTCTTTCTGCGGGGACCTCACCTTCGATTTCCCTGCTCCAGAAACCGGCATCTACATTTCCGCCGGGTTTTCCCGAAAAATAATTCGTCACATCATATTTTTTCTGTTCTGCGGCATCGAGAAACTCTTCTTTGTCGATTTTGACTCCGTCAATCGTTAAAGAAAACTGATTTCTGTAACCGATAAAACCAACAGCCGCAAGAGCTGCCAAAATCATTATTGTTATAATTACACAGATTTTCTTTCTCACTTGTACTGCTCCTATTCATTTTAAACAAGGTAATTGACATTCCTGTTTGTTTATTATATCATTTTGTTAATCTTTTTTCTTGTTAAAAACAGTCCATTTTATAATACTTTTTGTATAATACGGAACTGGAGGTGGTTATTTACATGAACGGGAATCTACACATGGAACAGAAACACACTTCGGGGAACAGTGCTCTGTGTATCAGTACGCCTACCATCATAAGCGCACTGGATCAGACCCGTGAGAATTATTACAGTTTTGCAAAGCATATTCACAAATCCATCGAAATTTATCTCATCACTTCCGGCTGCTGTTCTATGGATATCAACCGCCAGAAGGTTATCTGCAAAGCCGGTGATTTTGTGCTGATTCCGCCAAATACAGTGCATTCCTTTTATCTGGAAACAGAAGATCCATGTACCTTCCGGCACATCCACTTCGATCCCGCTCCCTTTTACCAGTGGTTACTAAATGCAGCGGAGCCATACCCTCTGGATCTGGTGACAGCACTGATTTTTTCGTGTGATTCTCATTTCTATTTTTCGTCAAACGAAAAGATTACTGCCCTTGTTTCAGCTATTATTGAGGAAACAGCAGCGGGAAGAACTGCTTCTGCCGCACTTACGAACCTTTATCTCGCTGAACTGATGCTCTTCCTGATCGAACAGGTGCCTTCGAGGCTTCCTGTCCTTCCGGATTCCGGAGCCCACACACCGGAACAGATCCGATATGTTTCCTATGCGCTCTCTTACATTCACGAAAACTATGCCGGAAAGATACTGATCCGCGATATCGCAGAGCATTTAAACATTTCCACCCGTTATCTGAGCAAAGTGTTTTTCCAGCACATGAATCTGACCATTTTAAACTATATCAACATTTACCGTATCAACCAGGCGATTGACCTGATGACACACACCAATCTGACTCTGACTACGATTGCCACTCAGATCGGTCTGAAGGATTCCCAGCATTTTTCCAGACTGTTCCATACGATCATCGGTATTTCACCTAACCGGTACCGGAAGCTGCTGCTTCATGATATGGAAGATACGCCGTCAGACGGAAATTTCAAGATAAAACTCTAAACGGCCGGCACACTTCCATCTTATCGGGAAGTGTGCCGGCCGTTACAGATTGGTATTAATTTAACTCTTTTTAATTTTTACATTCTTTGCGATCTTTGCTTTCTTCATCAACTTCAAATAAGCTTTGTATTTCTTCTTCGGAACCTGGATCACTGCTTTTTTATTGATTCCTGCAAACGCCTTGCTTCCGATACTCTTTAAAGTGTTTGACCGTATCACTACTTTTTTCAGATTTTTACAGCCATCAAATGCCTGCTTTCCGATCTTCCTGATATTTCTGCCAATCGTCACCTGTGTAAGTTTCGTGTTCTTCCGGTATGCCTTCGGAGCGATTTCCGTCACCTGGTAAGTAAGACCGCCGATCTTTACGGTATCCGGAATCGTAATCTTCTTCGCCTTCTTATTCAGTACTTTCGTAACGGCTACTGTCTTCACGGAAGATGCTGATGAAGTAACCTTTACTTCCAGTGTATTGACACGATGAACGGTTCCCACACCGGGGACTGCTGCCGGAGGATCCGGTGTCGGAGTTTTGCCGGGATCCTTGCCGTTATTCTGATCCTTGCCGTTATCCTGATCCTTTCCGTTATCATCGTCCTTCCCGCCATCTTCATCTTTTCCGTCTCCCGGCTCCGGTTTTTGCTGTGTTTCCTTAACCGTCAGCGTAATGCTTCCTGCTACACCACTGCCATCTTCCGCTACCGCTTTGATGGTGGCTGTTCCGGCAGCATGTGCCGTAACGACTCCATCTTCATCGACAGAGGCGATCTCCGGCTGTTCCGAAGACCATTTTACATCCTTATTACTTGCGTCCTCCGGAAGTACTTCCGCTGTAAGGCTTATGCTTTCCCCTTTCTCCAGCTCCGACTTTTCCGCTTTCAGGACAATGCTCTCTACCATTGTCGGCGGAACGGTAAAACGTATTTCCGCTGCATTGGAGAAGAATCCACCTTTAGCAGCTGTTGAGACAAACTTCACAAATTTTGCTTTCTTCACCTCATTGAAGGATGCCAGCTTCCAGGAGCTGTCTGCTGACCAGCTTCCCTCTGCCGCCAGTTCAAATACTGAACCATCTGTGCTTACATAAACTTGATATCCGGTAATATTACCATTGGTATTTCCATCCTGTCTCGGGAGATAGCGCAGTCCGGCAAGCTCTGTCTCTTCGCTCAGTTCGAACACAAGATAATGATTTGCATAGGACTGATTATCCGTCGTGCCTCCGGAATATTTCGTATGCCAGAAAGTGCTTCTGTCACCATCCAGAACGTTGACAGCTGCATCACTTTCACTGACTGTCTCTTCACTTCCGACTGTCTTTATGGTGACCGATCCCACCGGATAATCATCGGTATCATCGGCAGCGGGTCCTTCTGAGCTGTAGTTCTTCAGGATATCTTTTCCCAGCTTCTTAAGATCCGTGCCGGATGCTTCGGCTGTATACTCTGTATTGGCTCTTGCCCATGCCCATTCGAATTCAAACCAGTTGATGTTCTTTGCAGTCTCTCCGGAAAGCTCCGCTTTCTTCTGCTCGATCCACATGGTCCAGCGCTGTTTGTAGAAATCCTTCGTAAGTCCTGCCCACTGACGGTTGGAATAATCCTTCAGCCCTCCTGACTCACACTGCGGATAGGCTCCCCAGGTCGTCACAAGCGACTTTGCATTAAATTCATACAGATCCTTCGTGAAATCATCCGTACCATCTGCCAGCGCCTTCGCCTGCTCTACCCATGTCCCAAGGAGAAACTCCTTTCTGGTTCCCAGTACCTGTTCTACCTTATCGATCAGGTTCAGGAATTCATCCGAGGTTCGTGTAAACGCCTCCTGGTCTCTGTCATTCAAGGCAGCTATCATGGATGAATGGTATTTCTGTGCCGTATTTGACAGAATCTGTTTTAAAATATCCGCCACATCATAAAGATATCCGTCGCTTCCCTTTAATTTATCATAATCCTTCAGAAGAAGTCCTGCAGCCTTCTCCAGCTCTGCCATATCATAACCGATCACCGCATTTCCCCAGCTGGAGGCTGCAAGTATGCTGGTAGCCGGGCGTGCGTTGATATAGGACTCCGGCGCTCCCTGTCCACGCATATTCAGGGAAGCCTTGTAAACCGTATTCTCCAGGATCCGCATTGCCTCATAGGCATTCTCACTCTCTGCACCATAACGGCGTGTCACATATTTTTTCAGCCATTCCTCTGTGTTGATCTCCACCAGATCCTGACTGGCATCCTCACACCACACAGTTTCGAACAGAAGATCATAGAGTACCGGATTATTCTGGGAACCCTCCGGTGAAATACCGATACCGCTCATGACCGGAGAGGTATTCGCAGCCTCTACCACACCGCTTACCAGATTGTCCATATGTCCGTGCAGACCCATACGGCCGCCGAAGTTATTCAGCATACAGTACACAAATGGTGTATTTGCAAAATTTCCTCCACCATAGGCACCCGCATTTGTTTCATTCCAGTGCGGTGTTTTTTCTGCATACAGGTCAAGGATCAACGCATGCTCTCTGTTCCCTTCAAGTCCCGCAAGAAGACCATTTGAAGGATTTCCCTGCCAGGACTGGATCACCCAGACTGCATCCGGATCGTAGGCCATCATGGCTGCCAGTGTATTCGAGCTGACATCCGCCGTATTCATTCCACCTGTATTTCCTCCCTCATGGAACGGATCTGTTGCATAGTAGTCTGTCACATCACCGTAGACATTTTCCTGGCATTTATAGAACAATGCCGCATATTTATCATATGCCTCCGTAGTAGTACGCAGCATATACGGACGCTGGAAGGAACACCAGCTGCCCTGCGGGATCACATCATTGCTTCCAAGTGCATACTCACCCTTTGCCACACTTGCTATGTCAGTCGGAACCATACCGCTGTAACCCTGCAGTACCGGCTGCATGCCGAGCTTTCTCATGATCAGCTGGTTCTTTCTGGCCAGCTCTGTCCTGCCGGTAAACCAGGAATCATGGACCGGTCCGCCGTATCCGGACAGGTTCGCCATATAAGCCCATGCGTAAAAAGCAGGACCTGCAATATAATCCTTAACCGCCTCGTGACTGTATCCCAGTGCTCCAAGGAACTGTCTCCAGACCTCTTCCTGTCCGGTGATATCAAGCACCAGATTCACACCGTTAAGGGCCAGCCAGTCAAGCTCTTTTCTCCATTCGTCCTCGCCCCAGAACGGCATGGAGTAGGACATCGTACAGTAATTGTAGGCATAACGGACGGGAACCTTACACTCCTTATGTACCTTTTTACCTACCGGCACGATCTTTTCCGGCATCTTTACCTGATTTCCCACCTGAGTGATTGATACGTTGCAATAATACTTCAGATAATGATTTAAACCGCTTGCAAGCGATACACCATCGTTTCCGGTAATCAGGACCCTGCCGTCCGTATCATCCTCGATATCATAATAATCATACTTCTGTTCTGCACCAAGTTTGAAAGTAAACCAGTCCACATAAGCCTCACCAACATTCCGGCGAATGATCCCCTTCACCTCATCGATGGTATCCTGCGCGGTTACTTCCTGATTATATTCTGAATCCTTATAAGATACCGGTCCTTTAAATTCTGCCTTCTTTGCATCTCCCAACCGGGTTCCCTTGACACGGATCTCATTTAACACTGCTTTCTCATTCTCCGAATGATACTCCAGAAGGATACGCACGCTGCTGGCCTTTACGTTCCCTGCCTGGTAGACCTCTCCGGATGACGGGCAGGACTCCTTACCTGTTTTCTCTGCCAGCTTTGAATAATTCTGACCGTCATTGCTATAGTACAGAGAATACTGAGAATAACCTGTTGACGGTGTATAAACTTCAATCTCTGAAAGACTGTACTCTCCTCCGAGACCGATATCCACATAGGCAGGATACTGTTTCGCCGTCCAGGTGTTTTTCGTATTTCCATCCACGACTCTGTCGAGTGTATCCTGATTGTAATTGGAATGAAGCTCTGTGCTTCCCCAGGCAATATTCTCCGTATCACCCTCTACAATTCCGGCTTTATTCGCAAGCACCTGGAAGTCTGCCAGATGCGGGATCGTCGCTTTGGCTGCATCATTGGCAGCGCCAAAGACAACCTTCACTGACTCATACTCCACTTCCTTGGCATTGCTGCTGAAATCACTGACTGCGATCTCCGCACGTCTGCTGTCTGCCGAAGTACCAAGCGTTCCGTTCGTCACCTGACTGTACTGTGAAGCCCCTTTGCTCTTTCCGTAAATCGTATAGCTGTACTGCGCTCCCGTCTGATCCTGCTTCATAGCCAGAACAAACTTACGCATTTTCTGATTTACACCAAAGGATGTCTCCACATAGGGAAGTGTTCCGCTCTCTGCTTCGATCTCTGAGAATGTCTTTGTATGCAGAGGGGCAGCTGTATCTGCATTGCTGTCCGTAATGGCAGCTTTATTATCAGACGTATTGACCCCTGCTTCCAGAGACAGATTCTTCACCAGATTCTCAAGGACAATCTCTTCCTCTGCCCCGTTATCAATGTAGATCTCAGCCTCGGCAATCGCCGGCCAGAACAGTCCTGCCGCACCGTCTGTCAGTGGATTCGTGATCGTCACATAGAGATGGGACATGGCCTGCGGATTCGCAAACACAAACTCATATCCTTCACTTAATACGGCAGTCTTTTCCGAGCCTTCTACAGCAATCAGGTCACTGGTCACACCATTTAAGGCATACTTCAAACTGACATCCATACTGCGGTTTGTCTGATTCTCAAATTTTACTACAACTTTCTTCACGCATTTTGTGTTTGATGCCGGCAGTGCAAACTCAACAGTCGCAGGCCACTGTGCACCATTGTTGACCCACATGGTTCCGGTATCTCCGTCCACCATCTTGTCTTTGGACTTGTCACTGTTCTGCTCTGACGGAACCGTAATGGTACAGTCTGCTGCAATGTTTTCCAGGCCGCTCCCTGCCCCGGTTTCTGCCAGTGCCGTCACAGGAACCGCCGTAAACACCAGCATACCCGCCATCAGAAGGCTGATGCCCTGTTTCCATAAGTTTCTTTTCTTCTTCATAGTAACCTCCCTTGTTTTTTGTGAAACTCTACCGAAAATCTTTGATCATTCCCGTTAAGCTCCTTTGTGCTGATAGCACAGAAGCCCGGAAGCATCATTTCCTACACTTCCAGGCTTCTTGTAAAGCAGATAGCGGGAATCGAACCCGTCTCTCCAGCTTGGGAAGCTAGCGTTCTA
>UQCM01000035.1 GCA_900539525.1 uncultured Blautia sp. | reverse complement strand
CTCTGGTGAGCAAGCTCCCCAAGGCAAATATTTATAAATCTGCATGACTCTGAACTGTAACACGTTTCTTTATACAAGTGCCACTGTCTCACGGCAGATAGCCAGTTCTTCGTTTGTCGGGATAACAGCAACCTTAACCTTTGAATCCGGTGTGGAGATTACCATATCCTCGCCTCTCTTTGCATTTGCCTCTTCGTCCAGGGTAATTCCAAGGTATCCAAAATATTCACATACCGCACTGCGGACACGACCGACATTTTCACCGATACCTGCTGTGAACACAATGGCATCTGCACCATTCAGGACTGCCACATAAGAACCTACATATTTTGCAACACGGTAGCAGAATACATCAAATGCATTCTTCGCATATTCGTTACCGTTATCCATTGCCTCAGACAGATCACGGAAATCACTGGAAAGGTCTTTGGAAAGACCAAACAGTCCGGATTTCTTGTTCAGTACGTTCATAACGCCTGCAATATCCAGATTTTCTTTTTTCGCAAGGAACTCCATGATAGCCGGATCAATATCTCCGGAACGTGTTCCCATTACAAGTCCTTCAAGCGGGGTCAGTCCCATGGATGTATCTACACATTTTCCATTTTTTACTGCACTTATCGAAGCACCGTTGCCCAGATGGCAGACAATGATCTTGGAATTGTTGATATCAAGTCCCAGGAACTCGGCAGCATGTTTGGAAACGAAGCTGTGGGATGTTCCGTGGAAACCGTATCTTCTCACTTTATATTTTTCATAATACTCGTACGGAAGTCCATACAGGTATGCTTTTGCAGGCATCGTCTGATGGAAAGCAGTATCAAACACTGCCACCATCGGAACACCGGGCATCAGTTCCTTGCAGGCATTGATACCGATCAGATTTGCCGGGTTATGCAGCGGTGCCAGATCATTGCATTCTGCAACGGCTGCCAGCATTTCATCTGTAATCACTGCGGAAGAAGCGAAACTTTCTCCGCCATGTACGATACGATGTCCTACAGCATTTACTTCTGTCAGACTGCCGATCGCGCCTGTCTTATCATTTACAAGTGCATCCAGAACCATCTGAATCGCTTCTTTATGTGTCGGCATCGGTGCTTCTGTGATCTCCTTATCGCATCCCGCTTTCTGATATACCAGTCTTCCGTCGATTCCGATTCTTTCACAGAGACCTTTTGCCAGCACTTCCTCTGACTCAGAATTGATTAACTGATATTTCAGTGAAGAGCTTCCGCAGTTGATAACTAAAACATTCATCTTATTTTCCTCCTAAATAGAATGATGTTAAGGTCAAAAGCGTTTGACCCTGGCATCATAGAATTACTTCTTAATAAGCAATACTCCGTTTACTCCGCCTGGCACTGTACAGCTGTAATGGCAACAACACCTACGATATCCTCAGAAGAACATCCGCGGGACAGGTCATTGACAGGCTTTGCAATACCCTGGGTAACAGGTCCGTATGCCTCTGCCTTTGCCAGTCTCTGTACCAGCTTGTATCCGATATTTCCTGCATCCAGATCCGGGAAAACAAGGACGTTTGCCTTACCTGCAACCGGACTGTTCGGAGCCTTGGAAGCTCCTACGCTCGGAACGATGGCTGCGTCTAACTGAAACTCACCATCCAGCTTCAGTTCCGGACACTCTGCTTTTGCGATCCTTGTAGCTTCTACCACCTTGTCAACATCCGCATGCTTTGCACTTCCCATCGTAGAGTGTGACAGCATAGCTACAACCGGCTCTTCCTCTACCAGCAGCTGGAAAGAATCTGCAGAGGATTTCGCGATGGCTGCCAGTTCTTCCGGTGTCGGGTTCTGATTCAGGCCGGAATCTGCGAATACGAAAGTTCCGTTTGCACCGTACTCACAGTCAGGAACTACCATCAGGAAGAATGCAGATACCAGCTTCGTTCCCGGCTTTGTCTTCAGGATCTGCAGACACGGTCTTAATGTATCTGCTGTAGAGTGACATGCACCGGAAACCATTCCGTCTGCATCGCCCATCTTTACCATCATAACACCATAGTACAGATACTGGTTCAGGAGAATTTCCTTTGCCTGCTCCGGTGTCATGCCTTTTTTCTGTCTCAGCTCTACTAATTTATCAATATAGGCTGCTGTTTTTTCACTTGTCGCAGGATCTACGATCTTAGCCCCTGAAATATCAAGTCCCTCGCTGCCTTTCTTAATCTGCTCTTCACTTCCTACCAGGACGATATCAGCGATCCCCTCTTTCAGGATCTGCGCAGTAGCTTCATATGTTCTGCGGTCCTCTGTCTCCGGTAATACGATTGTTTTCTTATTTGCTTTTGCTCTTGCTTTAATTACGTCAATAAATCCCATGATTTCTGACTCCTTTCGTGAATTTTGTTGTTTTTATTATATCGCTGACCGGCTGGAATTTCAACTGCTTATAATGTATATTTTGGTAAACAAGTCTACTTTTGTCAGTATACAAAAATGACTTTTGCGGTTATAATTATGATAAAAGAAAAAAAGGAGCATCCCATGAAAACTGTCGGACTGATCACTGAATACAACCCCTTCCACAATGGACATGCATGGCATATGCAGGAAGCAAAGCGTCTTACCGGTGCTGATTTCTGCGTTGTTGTCATGAGCGGAGATTTCGTACAGCGCGGGGCTCCTGCGATCCTTAACAAGTATTCGAGGACAGAAATGGCACTCGCCTGCGGAGCCGATCTTGTACTCGAGCTTCCTGTAACTTACGCACTTGGCAGTGCAGAATATTTTGCTTCCGGTGCTGTCTCACTGCTGGATGAGCTCGGAATTGTGGACACACTTTGTTTCGGGAGCGAATGCGGAGATATCGACACAATGTTGCAAATCGCCCGTATTCTGAATGAGGAGCCCAAAGAATACCGGAACCTCCTGAAAGAAAATCTGAAAAGCGGCAAATCCTTTCCTCTGGCCCGGGCCGAAGCCCTTAGCGAATATTCCGGCCACAGCCGCAAATGTGATGATTCCATCCTGCAGGAGCCGAATAACATTCTGGGAATTGAATATTTAAAAGCACTTTTCCGTCTGAAAAGCCGCATTTGTCCCGTAACAATCATGCGGACCGGAGGTGCTTATCACTCGGACTCACTAAACGAAACCATGAGTTCTGCCACGGCCATCCGAAAGATTCTCTGTGCGCCATGGCATCTTCTCCGTTCCCTGCCGGAACCTGCTCATCTTCTGACCTCACTTGAAAATGAGATGCCTGATTCTTGTTTCGAAATACTGAAACAGAACTTTGGGAAATCCTGCCCTGTACAAAGCAGCGATTTTTCACTTCCGCTCCATTACAGGCTCCTGTCCGTTTCCTCTCCAGAAGAACTTTCATCCTATCAGGATGTATCCTCAGAGCTTGCAGACCGTATCTTCCATCTGATCCCGTCCTTCGTAAATCTGGATCAGTTCGCTGCACTTGTGAAATCAAAACAATACACAGAAAGCCGCATCCGGCGCTGCCTGTACCATATCCTTCTCGATATCCGCTCTCAGGATACGGAGCAGCGAAAACAACAGGGCTGGAATGGATATGCCAGAGTATTGGGGTTTCGAAAGGAAAGCAGCGTTCTCCTGGGAGAGATAAAAAGAAAAAGCTCCCTGCCCCTTGTCACAAAGCTTGCCAATGCAAAACAGCAGCTTGACGCGGAGCAGATGAGCTTCCTGAAAAGAGATATTTTTGCTTCAGAGATTTATCAGAGTATCGTCACATCCAAATTCGAACAGGGCTCATATAACGAATACCGGCAGCCTGTCATTGTTTACACGAATTCGTAACTGTTCAGAGCCCATTCGCAAAACCGCCTCTACGAGGCTCTGAACAGTTACACTAATTCTTAAAACTGTGGATCGGTGCCGGAATCCTTCCTGTACGATTCACAAATGCATCGCACGCAAACCGGTTCACAGGCATGATCGGTGCATAACCGAGAAGTCCGCCAAACTGTACGATCTCACCCACATCTTTTCCGATGACCGGAATCAGCCGGACTGCCGTTGTCTTCTGGTTGACCATACCAATCGCCATCTCATCTGCAATGATTCCTGATATCGTAGATGCCTTTGTTGCCCCCGGAATTGCGATCATGTCCAGTCCAACGGAGCATACACAGGTCATCGCCTCCAGCTTCTCCAGCGTCAGTGCCCCTGCCTGTACCGCATCGATCATTCCCTGATCCTCACTGACGGGAATAAAGGCACCGCTTAAGCCGCCCACATAGGAGGACGCCATAACGCCTCCCTTTTTCACCTGGTCATTTAAAAGAGCCAGTGCGGCTGTCGTTCCCGGTGCACCTGCATGCTCCAGGCCGATCTCACAGAGAATATCCGCTACACTGTCTCCGATGGCCGGAGTCGGTGCCAGTGACAGATCGATGATGCCAAATGGAATATCCAGACGTCTGGAAGCCTCCTGCGCTACCAGCTGCCCTACGCGTGTTACCTTAAATGCCGTCTTCTTGATAGTCTCACAGAGCACTTCAAAGCTCTCACCGCGTACCTGCTCCAGTGCCGTCTTTACCACCCCCGGTCCGCTGACTCCCACGTTAATGACTGCATCTGCCTCTGTCACGCCATGGAAAGCACCTGCCATGAACGGATTGTCGTCCGGTGCATTACAGAACACTACCAGTTTGGCACATCCCAGAGAATCGTTTTCCTTTGTAAGCTCCGCCGTTTCCCGGATCACCTCTCCCATCAGGCGTACCGCATCCATATTGATGCCGCACTTTGTAGAGCCCACATTCACAGAACTGCAGACACGTTCCGTCTGAGCCAGCGCCTGTGGGATTGACCGGATCAGGTACTCGTCACTCTTTGTCATTCCCTTGGAAACCAGTGCGGAATATCCTCCGATAAAGTTCACGCCCACCTCGTGTGCCGCCCGGTCCAGTGTCTTTGCAATCGTGACAAAATCCTCCGGTGACTTGCAGGCAGTGCCTCCCACCAGGGCAACCGGCGTCACAGAAATCCTTTTATTTACGATTGGAATTCCATACTTTTGCTCGATCTTTTTTCCGACAGCAACCAGATCCTTCGCTACGGTTGTGATTTTCTGATAAATATTGTGATTCACCTTATCCAGGTCAGAATCCACACAATCTAACAGGCTGATTCCCAGCGTAATCGTTCGAACATCCAGATTTTCCTGAGTAATCATCTTATTCGTCTCATTTACTTCAAACATGTTTATCATGATGACATTTCCTCCAGTCCTTCTCAGATGCGGTGCATTTTATTAAAAATATCTTCGTGCTGACAACGGATCGTCACACCGATTTCTTTACCGAGCCTGTCCAGGTCTTTCGCCATCTCACCCAGATCTTTTGCTGCATGATTCGTATCCGTAATCATCATCATATTAAAAAATCCCTGCACGATCGTCTGTGAAATATCCAGAATATTGACATTATTCTCTGCCAGATATGTACAAACCTTCGCAATGATTCCCACTGTGTCCTGTCCTACCACTGTAATAATCGTTCTCTTCATTTTCTTCTCCTTTTATATCGTTACAAGTGCTGATACCTCGTCCCGTTTTGCTACGCTGATAAAAAAATCTTTCGCTTTATAGGGATTATCCCCCAGTGTCACTTCCTGGCAGACCGTCTCGAACGCCAGCTCCTCATAATTGTTTTCCCTGCTTAAATGGCCCAGCATGACCGCTTTCATCCCGTCATGCAGGATCTCGCACAGAAGTCTGCCTGCATTTTCATTCGAAAGATGCCCCTGCTTTCCAAGTATCCTCTGCTTCAGGTAATACGGGTAAGGTCCCACCTGGAGCATACGGATATCGTGATTTGCCTCCATCAACACGGCGTCGAGACCACGCAGATGCCCGATCGTATAATCCGAATATACCCCCAGGTCTGTAACAATTCCTACCGACTGGTTTTTATGATTCATTCGGTATGCCACAGGCTCCTGTGCATCGTGGGATATGGAAAACGGCAGGATCTCCATATCTCCGATCATAAACGTTTCATCGGGTGTAATTTCATGATACAGCGAATCGTCAATCTTTCCAGGTTCGCTCTTTTCCTTTATTCTTTTTATCGTTCCTCCGGTCGCATAAATCGGGATATGATGCTTCCTGGCCACTACGCCCAGCCCTTTGATATGGTCGGAATGCTCATGAGTGATCAGGATCCCGTCAATTTCAGCTGTTTTTCTGTCTATGGAATTCAGTCCTGCCTCAATCCGCTTTCCACTGATCCCCGCATCCACCAGAACGGAGGTATTTCCGGAACCCACATAAATACAATTTCCACTGCTCCCGCTCGCTATACTACAAAAATCCATGTTCCACCAGCCCTCTGTCAATTTGCTCAAATGTATTTTCTACAAAATCACTGCTGTTGTCAACCACAAATTGACAATGTTCGAAAAACAGTTCATCCGGAAGCTGTTTCTGCATCACTGCTTCTGTCTTTTCTTCTGAATATCCGCGTGACAGCATCAGACGTTTTTTCCGTACATCCTTATCTGTATGAACATACCAGATTTCATCGCAGATCTCATCATAATGGTCTTCGATAAGAAGTGCCGCTTCAATCACTACGAAAGGAACCCTCTTTTCCTTACGCTCTCTCTGGATTTCTCCTTCAATATATTTCTTTACCGCCGGATGCACGATCCGGTTAAGCTTCTTAAGGTCTTCCGGCTCTCTGAATACTCTGTCTCCCAGCCTGCCCCTGTGTATGTGCCCGTTCTCCTGCAAAATGGAGTTCCCGAAAACGGCAACGATCGAATCATAGCATTCCTGCCCCGGTTCCTCCAGAAGATGCGCCACTTGATCTGCCTGGATGACTCTCGCATGATACTTTTTTAAAAGATAGGTGAGAACCGTACTTTTTCCGGCTCCCACACCTCCCGTAATACCCAGAATCTTCATTTATTTCGCCTCGTACCAGTTCTTTCCGGTATGCATGTCAATTTCCAGTTTCACAGAAAGCTTCGCTGCCCCCTGCATCTCTTCAAGAAGAATCTTCTTTACTTCATCCACTTCTGATTCTTCAGCCTCGATCAGCAGCTCATCGTGAATCTGCAGGATCAGACGGGACTTAAGCCCTTCTTTCTTAATCCTCTCATTCACATGAATCATGGCAATCTTTATGATATCAGCTGCGGTCCCCTGAATCGGAGCATTCATTGCCACGCGCTCACCAAAAGAACGCTGCATAAAATTACTGGACTTCAGTTCCGGCATGGGGCGTCTGCGCCCGAACATCGTCGTAACATATCCATCCTTTCTGGCATTTTCCACGGTATCATCCAGAAACTTTTTAATCCCGGGATAGGTTTCAAAATATTTCTCTATATACTGTGCAGCCTCCTTTCTGGTAATACTCAGATCCTGGCTCAGTCCGAAGGAACTGATTCCGTAAACAATGCCGAAATTGACCGCCTTTGCATTTCGTCTCTGCAGATCTGTCACTTCATCGAACGGAATATGAAAGACCTGAGAAGCTGTGATCCTGTGAATGTCCTGGGCCTGGGCATAAGCATTGATCAGTGTTTCATCCCCGGAAATTGCCGCAAGCACACGCAGTTCAATCTGTGAATAGTCAGCATCCACAAATACATAACCTTCCTTCGGTATGAAAACCTTCCTGATCAGACGGCCCAGCTCCATCCGGATCGGAATATTCTGGAGATTCGGCTCTGTACTGCTGATTCTTCCTGTGGCTGTAATCGTCTGATTAAAGGTACTGTGGATCCTGCCGTCTGACCCGATATAATTTGCCAGTCCGTCTGCATAAGTAGACTTCAGCTTTGTCAGCTGGCGGTATTCCAATATCCTTGAGACGATCGGATATTCTCCCGCAAGCTTCTCCAGTACATCTGCCGCCGTGGAGTATCCTGTTTTTGTCTTTTTCCCATATGGAAGTTCCAGCTTTTCAAACAGGATCACCCCGAGCTGCTTCGGAGAATTGATGTTGAATTTTTCTCCGGCCAATGTATAGATTTCCGTTTCCAGCTCAAGAATACGTCCTGCGAGCTGCTCACCATATTGCTTCAATGCATCCGCTTCCACACGGATGCCTTCACACTCCATATCAAAAAGTGTATATACGAGAGGCATTTCAATTTCCCGGAACAACCGCTCCATCCCGCTGTCCATCAGCTTTTTCTTTAAAGGCTCCCGGGCCGCCCAGGCTACATATCCCATGTAGCAGGCACAGCTTATCACAGCCTCCTCATCCCCGGCATGTTCGAATCCCTTCTTTCCCAGCAGCTCTGTCTGTGACGGTATGATCATGCCCAGGTGCTCTTTCGCTACATCTTCATAAGTGTAGGCATCCTTTAAAGGATTCAGCAGATAAGCCGCGATCGCCAGATCACTTACCTTCTCCCTGACTGGTACAGTAAGGAAACGAAGCTGTGGCTTCAGATTCAGGGTAGCAGCTTCCACTCCTGCTTCCAGAAGCTTTTCCAGCTTTCCGGTCAGATACACATCGCTTATGAAACCCTCCGCCGGAATATAATAAATTTCTTTTTCACCAAAGCATAAAGAACACCCGAAAACCTTATTCTTACCGGTAAGCAGTTCAAATCCCACATGTTCTGACTTTGAAGCCCTGTCAAAAACTTCTTCTGTTTCTGCCAGCTCTGATACTTTTCGAAACGATTCTGTCACCGGATTCTCAGGACTCTGACACTGAAATCTTGATAAGATATTTTTAAATTCCAGCTTTTTACACAGCTCGAATGCTGCTTCTGTATATAATTCCCCGATTCTGGCACGTTCCAGTTCAAACGTGACCGGACTGTCTGTATTGATGGTTGCCAGTGTTTTCGACAACTGCGCCAGATCATAATGGTTCATGAGAGATTCTTTTGCTTTATTTGGTTTGATCTCCTCAACATGAGCATAGGCATTTTCAATAGAACCATAAGCGGAAATGATCTTTGCCGCTGTTTTTTCTCCAACCCCGGGAATCCCCGGGATATTATCGGACGCATCCCCCATCAAAGCCTTCAGATCAATAATCTGCAGCGGTGTCACCTGATACTTTTCCTTCACCTGTTCTGTATTATAATCCTCAATCTCCGTTCCTCCCCGCTTTGTTTTTGGAATTCTGATCCTGATATGATCCGTTGCAAGCTGCAGAAGATCCCGGTCGCCGGATATCACGGATACATCCAGCCCCTCTTTCTCCATCCTTTTTGCTATCGTTCCAAGCAGATCATCCGCTTCATATCCTTCCAGCATTAAAAGCGGAATCCCCATAGCTGTCAGCAGTTCCTTGATGACCGGAACCTGCTGATGCAGCTCAGGAGGCATTGGTTTTCTGGTTCCCTTGTATTCTGCATACATTTTGTGGCGAAAGGTTGGCGCTTTCAAATCGAACGCTACTGCCAGATACTCTGCTTTTTCTTCATCAAGAATCCTGAACATAATATTTAAAAAGCCATATACTGCATTCGTATGCAGTCCTTCAGAATTGGTAAGATCCGGAACACCATAAAATGCACGGTTCAGTATACTATGTCCATCAATCAGTACTAT
Organism: uncultured Blautia sp.; assembly: GCA_900539525.1. Taxonomy (GTDB): domain Bacteria; phylum Bacillota; class Clostridia; order Lachnospirales; family Lachnospiraceae; genus Hominisplanchenecus_A. The sequence goes on along the minus strand of UQCM01000035.1, from coordinate 20,145 downwards.
TTTCTCGCTCATTCTTCTCTCCATTTGCCTTACTGTTATTTGTTTTCATTTCTCCGGCTGACTGTCCGGCTGCTTTCTTTTCTGATTCCAGTGCCTTCGCCGGTCCGCCTTTGCCAAGGTCTTCTGATTTTACCGGAACCGGTTCACTCTCCTGCCCATAAAGGATCTGATGGGCAAAGGTCTCCCGTATATTTCCGGAAGACCAGAGCTGAACCCGGGTAAAAAGCACCAGTGCCAGCAGAAGCTCTGCCGCTATCATTACTGCATAACTGCATATACGAAAAATCCTGTAGCCCTTTATTTTTCGTTCTGTTGCTTCCAGATCATCCTCCAGCATCTTTTTTATATTATATGAAACATCCTGCTCTTCATCCAGCTTTTGCAATGCAAAGTGAACCATGAAGTAAATCTCCAGTTCCTCATGACATTCCTGGCAATGCATAATATGCTCAACAAATTCCTCAATCTCTTTATCTTCCAGCTGCCGGTTAATATAGGATGTTACCAGGCTCTGTGCTTTTTTACAATCCATTTTTCAGCCCTCATCGTTTCGCACTTTCTTTCATCACTCTTTAAGAAGTATAGCACACTTTAGAATTCATAACAATATAAAAGAACACACAGCCTAAATGACTGTGTGTTCTTTGTTACTGTTCACTCTGAGAACAGTAACACGACGTGTGTAAAGCAACTGCTCTACGATTCTGATACCAAATCTGTTATTATTTTACTACTTTAAATCCCGATGTTCCTTTCCCTTTGAAAAGTTTTGCATAAGCTTTCGCTTTTGCCTTCGGAACCTTAATCTTCAGGCTCTTAATCTGTGATAAGGAATGCTTCGACACTTTCGTAAGCTTTGTCCCTTTCACTATCATGGTACGAAGTTTCTTATCACCACAGAATGCATGTTTTCCAATCGTCTTTACTTGCCTGCCAAGGGTAACAGATTTCAGACCGGTACATTTTTCGAATGCAGAATCACCGATTGACGTAACATTATTTCCAATGATAACCTTTGCAACCTTACTCTTTTTATACAGAGCCTTCCTGGCAATAGCGGTCACCTTATACACAGCATCCCCAAGTTTCACCGTATCCGGTATCTTTACCGATTTCTGTTTATTGCCTGTGTAACCCATATACTGAACAGTTCCGCCCGCCGCAGAAGTAGTCAGGACAAGATAATCCTCCCCGTTTACCGTATAAGTCTTTCCTTTGACAATCGCTGTTTTGTTGTCCGGTTCCGGTTTTTCAGGCGTTCCCGTACCTGATGCTTTCTGCAATGCAGCATATGCTGCTTCCAGTGTCTTCAACGCATCGTTTACGGCTGCCTGAGCCGCTCCTGCATCTGACAGAACGGTCTTTGCTGCTGAAAGCGCATTCTGGAAGTTTTTCCAGCTCTCTGCTGTATATCTGCTATCCGAATTGGTTACTGCACTATACAGGTTACATTTATTGGTAAGCTCTGTACGGTCTACCGTAACCTTCGTCTCAGTCAGTGCATTATGTGCAGCATTTAAAGCTTGTAATGCTCTGCCTATCGCATCCTTGTCTGCTGTCTTATCATCCAGAACTGCCTTTGCTGCTTTAAGTGCTTCCTGGAAGTTTTCCCAGCTCTCTGCTGTGTACTTGTTATCTGTATTATTTACTATTACATATTCATTGTATGTATTTGTAAGCTCTGCGAGATCCTCCGGATCTACCGGGTCTATCGGGTCTATCGGATCCAGTCCCCAGCTTCCGTTTGCCGTGCTCCTTGGTACAGCTTTTTCCAGAATCTCTGCCGTGATCTTACTGTAATTCATAATCTCAAAATCACTTGCATTCTGGTCTGTATCGATAAATCCGATCCTTCGTACTGCCTTGTTTTTTGAAATGATAGTGTCACCTGCCGGATCCGTCAGTGCTGTTCCCTCGATTTCTCCTTCATTGACTGATATGCCATCCACCTGCTGCGTACCATTCAGGAGTACCACCTTGTATTGCTTGTTGCTGATTGCCAGATTCCATTCTTCATCATACTTCTCGATCGTATAGATAACACTTCCGCTCTTTCCCTGTGCACAACGAATCAGGTAAGAAGTGTGGGCTGGAATCTCGCCGGTAAGATTTTGTGACTCCACAATATCCTTTGATGTATAGGAAATGCTGTAACCGCTCAGATTCACTGCTTTTGCTGTCGGATTGTATAATTCGATAAAGCTGTGTGATACTGCTCCATCTTTATCAGCGCATCCATATACCTGATTAATGATCAGGTGCTCCGTCTGAACCGGTACCGTCTTTACCTGCTCTGTCTTTGTGCTTTCGATACTTCCCGTCTCCACGGTACTCGATACTTTAACAGAAATCTTTTTCCCTTCATATTTTTTATCCAGAATCAGGAATAATCCCGTTTCACCTTCAATGACGACGCCATCAGCAAGCCACTGGCACATAAGCGTACCTGTATTGTTCGTCGTTTCATCTGCATACAAAACAGCACCTACGATTGCATTTCCCCGGATGGATACATTTCCGCTAAGTTCTTCAGGTTCTTCAGGTCCCGGTTCCTCCGTTCCCCATGCTCCATCCTTCAGGCTTCTCGGATAATTATCCGAAGAACTTGTACGGTAATCAATCACTTTAAAGTCTGACTGATTGTTATTGGTATCTGCAAACTGATCGCGCCGGATCGATTTCTGTTTGCTGATCGTTCCGTCTGCAAGAGCGAGTCCCTCTACATTTCCTTCATTCACAGATACAGCATCTGCTGTCGCTGTTCCATTGTAAAGAGTAATCCTGTACCTCTTATTATCGATCGTCTGCTCCCACTCCTGATCATATTCCGCTATCGTACATTTAATCAGTTCAGGTGTAGAATCATCCTGTGCCTCACAACGAATCAGATACGAATGGTGTGCCGGAATTCTTCCTTCCAGGGTCAGCTTCACTTCCTCAGCTGACGTGCCGTTTGCTCCATTAGACAGATATCCAAGAGCATATCCTGTCAGATCCATTTCGTTCTCTGTTGGATTATAAAGCTCAATAAAGCTGTGAGATACCGGAGTCCCGTCATTTGCTCCGCCTCCATAAATCTGATTGATGATAAGATGATCATTCTTCACTTCTACTTCGACCACAGCATCTGTAGCGGCACTTGTGATGCTTCCGGCTTCCACAGAACTGCTTACTCTGACAGAAATCCGCTTTCCTGCCAGTTCCTTTGTCAGTGCCAGTTCACGGGAAACAGCACCTTCAATCGCGGTCCCGTCTGCCAGCCACTGGTAGGACAGAACACCTGTATTGTTACTGTCCGTAACATTTGCTGTCAATACCTTTCCTGTCTTTGCCTCACCTGTGATCGTGACAGTTCCCGTCAGATTCTCTACCTGCACTTCCTTACTGAATACCTGATAATTACAGATATTTCCGCTGTTGTACAGTTCTCCGTTTGCATTCAATCCCCTTACCTGAACAACATTCATTGCTTCACTGCTGCCCGTCAGATAAGAATCACTTGCTGCCAAAACTGCCGTTTGTCCTGAAACATCCGCCGTTCCTGCCAGGATACCATTAACATAGAAGCCTACCTTCTTTATGTTACTGTCAGTTACCGTTGCTGTATAGGTTGTCGTTTTTTCACCGGATGTATCTGCCGTAACAGAAATACTTCCGGATGCCTTATATTTTCCAAGAGAATTCAACAGCTGATCCACAGATGTAAACTGCTGATCCATCCAGCTCAGCCTGTTACTCAGGAAGGTTCTGAGACGTTCCGCAGCGTTATTAAACTCTGCATCCCGGTTACGCCAATCCCTTAAGTAATGTGCATCATAATTTGCCGCTGCCGATTCAGCCAGATACTCCTTATTTGTATCTATGATACCGCCGCTCTTTACGATATCTTCAAAGTTCGCTCTGTTTGCCTTATAGCATTCATATGCCTTTACTACAAAATAAGGATCTCCGATCAAATATTTGTACCACTGCTCTGCCTGTGCATTCGAACTGCGCGCATTCGTCATCCAGACACTGTAGTTCCCTGTTTCCCCGGCGCTGACCAGACTGTTGGAAGTCCAGTCCATATCCCATACCGGTCCGATATAGAGCTTTTCTCCCAGATCCTTATACATGTAAGTACTTTTCTTCATCGTCTCCGTATTCCAGAAGAACTCATTAAGTACAAAGTAGTTTACCAGCGAATCCATGTCTACCAGATCCGTATAATGTCTGGATTCACTATTGTAGATGGTATAGAAATCACCGGAATGTACACTGTCTTCCACCGCCTGGATATAATTCTGTGCTGACTGCATCAGCTGCGCATTTGTATTAGCAAACTCAGGTCTTTTGAACATGATCGGCTGGTTATAATCCGTCCTGAACCTTGACACCTCATCAAAATACTCGTCCAGCTCAAAAAGAAAACCGCCGGAAAGATCCGCATTTCCATACGCATCCTTTGGAATCACACTCTCATAATCGGATCTCGGATAGGTGTTGCCTGCAAGAGGCGTACCTGCTGTAAAGCTGATGCTTTCTGCAGTGATCCATTCCATATTCTGAGTCAGATATTCCTCAAGCCAATCCTGTTGATCACTTGTCAGTCCATATGCTTTTTTAATTGCTTTTGCCACATCCTCTGCACAATCCTCCCAGTCAAAGACATCTACGCGGCTTGGCTCTATTCTCACATTTCCTACCAGCTGATAATTTCCTGCATATACACCATTTAATACCACTTCTACATGAGTAGATTTCAGATATCTCATTCCCATCGTTCCTGACAGGTCATAGGATATTGTGTTTCTCATCAGAGATTCATCCATATAATTTGCCAGAAGGGCCCAGTGCTTACTCTCTCCAAAACCGAGCAGATCTGTTTTCTTATCCAGTTTCAGCTTATATGGCAGCTTACTGTAACTTGTGTTCCACGTACTGTTTCCACGTCCTCTGATGGAAATCCCTCCGTCATACAACGTTGTTTTTGTACTGTTATAGGTTTTATTTCCCTGAATGTGCATAGAAGCACCCTTATATTCCGTCTTACTTGTAATACCGTATCCATCGTTTGTATCAATGTACACAACTGGAAGCTTACTGAAATAGAAAGAATAAGTGATTGTATTCTCCGCGCCTGACAGTCTCGCCCTGACAGTAATAAATTTATTCAGGTCGCCTGTTTTCGGTGTATATACTGCACTGTTTGATACTGTAGTTCCATCAATCTCCCATTCATAGGTAAAAGAAGCATCTTCAGGTGCGCCCTCTACCATAGCCTGTACCTCTGTACCGGGTTCTGCATACTCCTGACTCATCTTCAGGGACAGATGGGACATTACCACGATCGGAACTTCCTTTGTCCTGCCTCCGCTCGTAACTGCAGTCAGTGTTACAGAAGTATCCACCAGAACAGGCTGTACCTCAGCAGTACTTCCACTTATAATAATCACATCTGTATTCCCGCTGGTCCATGTAATGGTTTCTGTTCCATTCTCACCCTCAAAAGACAATGGAAGCGTAAAATTCTGTGTAACAGATGATGCACGGTCTCCTTCCGCAAATATCGGTGATGGAATAGGAATGACTATTTTCCCTTCTGTCACAACCGGCATGATCTGACCTGTTTTGGATATCATCCAGTATTCGGATCCCAGCGTATCTTTAACGCTCTCACTGGCCAGATCAGATTCAGAAAGTGAAGTAACCGCCGTAGTTCCCTTTCCGGTTGTATCCAAAAAGTAACAGTTCTCAATATTCTTTGTACTTGAGGGCGAAGCATTATTCAGAACGTCAATGCCATTGATTGCATAACCCTGCTGACCATTACTGGTAACTGTGCCCACATTCAGACAGGAGGACAGTGCACCAATGGTTGCTGCCTGATGGATTCTTCCAAGAATACCACCGCATCTGGAAAGTGTTCCCGGGTTTCCATTCAGCGTTACCGTCGCTGCATTGTACAGATTTGTCAGCTGTACTGCCTGGCTGTTGTTTCTGGTCTGCCCCGCGATTCCACCCATACCTACCAGGTCGCACCATCCTGACGATACACTGGCGGAAACATTTCCACTGATAACAGCAATATTATCCACTTTTGCATAGCCGTTTACATCGGCTGCCAGTGTTCCGATACTGTCCCCGCCACCCAGCGTATGTGAAATCGACACATTTGAAAATACGATGTTTTTCACTTCTGCATAATCATTCGCATCATCACTTCCAATCATTGCAAACAGACCGCTCTGATTCTTACTATAACCTGACTGACTGCCGTCGGCCTGAATCGTCAGTCCGTCAATCACATGTCCCTGTCCGTCAAAGGTGCCATTAAACACCCTGTCTCCTGTAACCAGGCAGTACTCCGGTCCACCGGCACCGCCGATCGGTGTCCAGGGGGTACCGGACAGGTCAATATCTTTCGTAAGGATATAATCTCCATTCATCGGATGTGCCGCATCCTTTCCGATCAGTGCCAGATCCGATGCGCTGGCAATTTCAATCTGGCTGCCGGCAGCTTTCGCGGTCGTCCCTTCCGCCGGTACCCAGCTGATTCCGGACAAACAGACTGCCAGGGACAAGAACATCGTAAATCCCCGTTTCACACAACTTTGTTGTTTCTTTCCTTTCATAATTTTCCTCCATTCTGTGTTTCGTCAACAAACAATTCTCTCCTTTGTTGCTATTGTACCACTTATTTTTTATTTTGTCCTGTTTTTTCTATATATTTCACAATTATTTTTTCTTCAAAAGCAGACTCTCATAAAACACTTTTGATAATCCGACAAGGTATTCCGTATCCTTCGCTCCTGCCGTTTCCCATGATGAATGCATTGCCCATTGTGGAAGTCCGATATCAACGGTATCGACAGCGACCTGGGAGCTTGAAATATTTCCAAGTGTGGATCCGCCCTGCATATCGGAACGATTCGTGAACGCCTGCACCGGGACATCTGCCTTTTTACAGAGGAGTTTTATAACAGCTGCCGATCTTCCATCTGTCGTATATTTCTGATTTGCATGGTATTTGATAACGATTCCTCCATTCAGATAAGGGCGGTTGGTAGGATCCGCCTTCTCCGGATGATTGGGATGCACTGCATGGGCATTGTCTGCGGAAATCATAAAACTTTCCGCCAGCATACACAGCTCCTCTTCCTCCGACTTTCCAAGATGTACCGCAATCCGGTGCAGTGTATCCTTCAGAAATCCGGACGCGGCTCCCTGTTTTGTCTGACTTCCTGCCTCCTCATTATCAAACACTGCATACACCTGAATGCTTTTTCCTCCTTCTGCAGCAAGAAACCCTTCCAGTGCTCCAAAGGCACACTGAAGATCATCCAGTTTCGGTCCTGCAATGTATTCCTCTTCAGCTCCCCAGAAGGTTCCCGGCATCCGGTTATACAAAAACAGATCCGTTCCAAGGATGTCTTCCTCTTTTACACCTGCATACTCAGCAACCATGGAAAGAAATGATTTCTTTCCAGATGCCGCACCATAGACCGGAAGCATGTCTGTCTGCGGATTATAGCTGTGTCCATTGTTCTGTTCTCTGTCCATATGAATCGCAAGATTGGGAATCATCAGAAGATTTTTATCAATATCCACCAGTTTTTCACGTATTTTATCATTCTCTGACACAAAAATACGTCCTGCCACCGATAGGGGACGGTCCATCCATGTGGAACAGATCATTCCTCCGTATTTTTCCACATTTAACTTCATATATTGTTTTTCTGTCTCCATTTCCGGATGCTCCTTGATTTTAAACGTCGGTGAATCGCTGTGGCTGGCAATAATCTGGAAATTTCCTGCGCCTTCAGGCAGACGGAAAGCAACAAGAGACGAAGAATTTCTTGTAACATAATAACTATTTCCCTCTGAAACCTTCCACTTCTCCCCTTCCTGCAGGGCGATAAATCCCTTTTTCTGCAGACGTTCCTCTATATTTCTGATTACATGATAACAGCTTGGACTCTTTTCAATGAATGCAAGCAATTGTCTGGATACTTCTTTATACATCTTTATTCTCCTTTTCTTAATTCCCGCTCTGACATGTCGCTCTTCTGTCAGTCACATATTATGAGCCAAGGGACAAATATCTTCTCTTTTCTGTGCAGCACGAAATGCAACACAGAAACAGAAAACCCCTGATCTCTCAGGGGTTTTGAAGTGCCGCTGGCCGGACTCGAACCGGCACGGTTGTTCACCGCTTGATTTTGAGTCAAGTGCGTCTGCCAATTCCGCCACAGCGGCTCACTTATTGCATTGGAAACAGCTTTCTGTCTCAATCGGGACTTATTCTATCATATCCTCTGACATTATGCAAGCGTTTTTTAACCTCTTCAACATAAAACGTAACTGTTCACTCCGTAACCGGTAATACTGATTGCACAATTTGCCTTCATCCTATATAATGAACCAAGGGACAAATGGACATAAAATACATGCTTGCATGTATTTTATGTCCATAGGACCCGTTAAACATGAGAAAACAGCCATTTTTCCAAATTAAATGAGCGGATTTCGAATGTTCTTCGGATTTTGGGAGCAAGGGAGCGCAGTAAAATCCGGAGGCATCATAGGATCAAATGCAATTTTGACTTCATGAAACAAGTATCAAAGGGGAACTGCCATGATTTTGAATGTAAAGAATCTGACCCATGGTTTTGGGGACAGAGCGATTTTTGACAATGTTTCCTTCCGGCTTCTAAAGGGCGAACATATCGGACTGATCGGTGCCAATGGTGAAGGAAAATCCACTTTTATGAATATCATAACGGGAAAGCTGATGCCTGATGAAGGAACCGTAGAATGGGCAAAACATGTACGTGTCGGCTATCTCGACCAGCACTCTGTACTGGAAAAAGGAATGACGATCCGTGATGTCCTCCGTTCTGCTTTCCAGTTTCTGTTCGAAATGGAAGCAGAGATGAACCAGATGTATGAAAAGATGGGAGAAGCCTCCCCGGAGGAGATGGAAAAACTGCTGGCTGAGACCGGTACCCTCCAGGAGCTTCTGGAGCAGCATGATTTCTATATGATCGATGCAAAAGTTGAAGAAATCGGTCATGCCCTCGGACTGGATGAGCTGGGACTTAACCGGGATGTCACAGATCTGTCCGGAGGACAGCGTACCCGTGTACTGATCGGCAAGCTGCTTCTGGAGAAACCGGATATCCTGCTGCTGGACGAGCCCACCAACTATCTGGATGAACAGCATATCGAATGGCTCAAACGCTACCTGAATGACTATGAGAATGCATTTATCCTGATCTCTCACGACATTCCATTCCTGAACAGTGTGATCAATCTGATCTACCATATGGAAGATCAGAAGCTGGAGCGCTACCCCGGTGATTATGACAAATTTCAGGAAATCCGCGCCATGAAACGTGCTCAGCTGGAAGCTGCCTACAACCGACAGCAGCAGGAAATCAGTGAATTGAAGGATTTTGTCGCAAGAAACAAGGCACGTGTTGCCACCCGGAACATGGCGATGGCACGTCAGAAGAAACTGGATAAAATGGATCTGATCGAGCTTTCAAAGGAAAAGCCGAAACCGGAATTTTCCTTTAAAACCGCCCGTGCCTCCGGTAAAATGATCTTTGAAACCAGTGATCTGGTCATCGGATATGAGGAAGCTCTGACCCGCCCTCTGAATATCCGTATGGAACGGGGTGAACGCATAGCCCTTACGGGAGCCAACGGTATTGGAAAGACCACGCTCTTAAAAAGTATCCTCGGTCTGGTGAAGCCTTATTCCGGTTCTGTACAGTTGGGAGATTATCAGCACATTGGTTATTTTGAGCAGGAAAGTGATACAAAGAACACTTACACATGCATTGAAGAAATCTGGAATGTGTTTCCATCCTTTACACAGTTCGAGGTTCGCTCTGCCCTCGCAAAATGCGGTCTGACCACAAAGCACATCGAGAGTCAGGTCCGCGTCTTAAGCGGCGGGGAACAGGCAAAGGTCCGCCTGTGTAAGATTCTGAATACGGAAACCAATATCCTGCTGCTGGACGAACCCACCAATCATCTGGATGTAGACGCAAAAGAAGAACTGAAACGTGCGCTCCTGGAATACAGAGGCAGCATCCTTCTGATCTGCCATGAACCGGATTTCTATCAGGATGTGGTAACAAAGGTCTGGAACTGCCAGGAGTGGTCTTTAAAGCTGTGAAGAAACAGCCCGGCAGCACATACCTGCCGGACTGTCATTAAAACTGCATTTCATACAGATTTGCATATACACCGCCTTTTGCCAGCAGTTCTTTATGCGTCCCTTCCTCCGCAATACCATCCTCCGTCAGCACCAGGATCCTCTGGGCATTCCGGATGGTTGAAAGGCGGTGGGCAATAACGAAGGTCGTGCGGTTCTTCGCCAGCTTTTCCAGTGAATGCTGCACGATCTTTTCACTCTCATTATCCAGTGCGGAAGTGGCTTCATCGAAAATCAACACCGGAGGATTTTTCAGGAATACACGGGCAATAGAAAGTCTCTGCTTCTGCCCTCCTGACAGCTTCACACCACGCTGTCCGATATCCGTCAGATATCCATCCGGCAGATTCTTAATGAACTCATGGGCATTCGCCGCTTTTGCAGCTGCCACAACTTCCTCATCCGAGGCATCCGGCTTTCCATATCGGATATTATCCATGACATTTCCTGCAAACAGGTACACATCCTGCTGCACGATTCCAATCTGTCTCCTTAAGTCCTTCAGCCGGATATCCCGGATATCTCTTCCATCCAGCCTGACACTCCCCTCCGTTACATCATAAAAACGCGGGATCAGGGAACAAAGGGTGGTTTTCCCGGCTCCACTGCTTCCCACCAGAGCTACATATTCTCCCTTTTTCACTTCCAGATTCACATTTCCAAGCACATTTTCCGTATGCTCCCCATAGCGGAAACTCACATGGTCGAAGGTAATCTCCCCCTCCGCTTTCTTCAGAGATACCGCATCCGGACGATCAGCGATATCGGGAGCAATACTTAAGATTTCCCGAAAACGCTCATATCCGCTGTACCCGTTCTGAAACTGCTCGGTGAAATTCACAAGTTTCTTCACCGGCTCGGTAAAATTATTGATATATAGAAGAAAGGTAACCAGGTCTGCGGCGCTCAGTTCCCCCAGTGTCATCAGATAGGCACCGAACACCAGTGAGGCGACTGTTATCAATGTGGAGAATGCACCCATGCAGGAATTGTAGGTTCCCATAAATCTGTAGGTACGCTTCTTGGAATCCACAAAACGATCGTTCCCCTCATTAAACTTATCCATTTCTATATCTTCATTCCCGAAGGATTTGACTACACGGATTCCCGACAGGCTGTCCTCAATCTGGCTGTTGATATCCGCGATCCTCGCGCGGTTATCGCGAAAAGCGCTTCTCATCTTACCATTGTAGCTGACTGCAAAGATCAGCATGACAAGGACGATGCCAAGCGCAGCCAAAGACAGCTTCCAGTTGATCACAAACAGAATGATAAAGGCTCCCACAAGCTTGATCAGCGAAATGACGATATCCTCCGGACCATGGTGTAAAAGCTCTGTGATGTCAAACAGATCACTTGTCACACGCGAGAGAAGATGCCCGACCTTCTGGTTATCGTAAAAAGCAAAAGACAGCTTCTGATAATGTTCAAAGATCTCATTTCGCATATCATGTTCGATCTTTGCCCCCATCACATGCCCGTAATTACCGATAAAATAGTTGCAGTAACACTCCATAGCCACCATGGCCACCATCAGTGCACCCAGCCGGAAGATCATGCCCGTAGCTTTCTCAACCGGGAGATTTACCACTGTTCCAGTGATATAGTGAACCAGCAGCGGCAGAATTAACGTTACAGCCGCTCCCAACATGGCAAAAAACATATCTGCCAGGAAAAGGCTTTTATATGACTTGTAATATGATGTCAGTTTTTTCTGTTTATGTTCCATTTCTCTTTTCCTTTCCCGGGTTTCTTTTTTCGGCAGACAAACCGAAACAGCCCGTTGCCGTTTCATAGTAGCACAAATATATGAATTTTGCACCCTGTTTTTGACAAAGCATAAAAACGAAATCGCCTCTCCTGGGCTTTCCTTTTACACATGCCGGGCTCTCGCCCGAGTACGGCAGCTTTCATCTCTAACTTGCAATTGCACAATCTGCTTCCATCCTTTATAATTGTTTGTAACTGTTCAGAGCCATGCAGATTTATAAATATTTGCCGTGGGGAGCCCTCTCACCTTAGGCAAATTTTATAAATCTATAGGGCGAGAGCCCGTCATGAGCAAAAGAAAAGCCTCGAAGAGGCGGTTTTGCGAATGGGCTCTGAACAGTTATATAACAGAGCCATGCAGATTTATAAATATTTGCCGTGGGCTCTGAACAGTTACCTAAGACTGTGCCGATTTGTTACATTCGAAAGGATTCCACAGATCATGAAAAAAGACGGCTACTACTCCTCCGGTGAGTTTGCACGCATGGCACATGTAACTCTGCGGACCATCCGGTATTATGATAAACAGGATATCTTAAAACCCTCTCTGGTCACAGAATCCGGTGCACGATTCTATACAGACGAGGATCTGGCCAGGCTCCAGCAGATCCTTCTGCTGAAGTTTCTGGGCTTTTCCCTGGATGATATCCGGGAGATGACCATTGATGATTCCGACTATCACTTTATGCTGAACTCCCTGAATCTTCAGCTGAAACTGGTGCAGGACCGTATTGAACAGATGCAGCTTGTAGAAAAAGCAATCCAGGACACAGCAGATGCGATCCACTCTGAACATTCGATTGACTGGAGCCAGATGCTGAACCTGATTCATCTGACAGGCATGGAAAAGAGCCTGAAGAACCAGTATCAGAATGCTTCTAATATTTCCGCCCGGATCAACCTGCACCGGCTCTATTCTCAGAATCCCCAGGGATGGTTTCCCTGGATCTATGAGCAGTGTGGCATCCGTTCCGGCATGAAGATTCTGGAAATCGGATGTGGGGACGGAACGCTGTGGACCAGTTCTCTGTCACGACTTCCACACAGGATAGACATCACTCTGTCGGACATCTCTGACGGGATGCTGCGTGATGCCAGGCGTGCCATTGGTTTAGAGGACTCACGCTTTTCCTTTAAGGTTTTTGACTGCCATCAGCTCCCCTGTCCTTCGGACAGCTTTGATCTCGTAATTGCCAACCATGTACTGTTCTACTGCGAGGACATCCCGCAGGTCTGCCGTGAGGTACAAAGAGTCTTAAAACCTGGCGGAAGATTTCTCTGCAGTACCTACGGAAAAAATCATATGAAAGAGGTCAACCAGCTGGTGCAGGGTTTTGACAACAGGATCGTCCTCTCTGCAGATCGATTATATGAGAGATTTGGCAGAGAAAACGGCAGAAAAATCCTGCTGCCATATTTTTCACAGATTAGCTGGAATTCTTATGAGGATTCCCTTCTGGTGCCCGAACCGGAGCCTCTGATTTCTTACATCCTCTCCTGCCACGGCAACCAGAACCAGTATCTCCTGAACCGGTATACGGAATTTCGCAGCTTTGTTAAGAAGAAGACAGCAGACGGATTTCGCATTTCCAAGGATGCCGGTATCTTTCTTGCCAGAAACGGAAGGGTTGTCAGCTGACTGTTCTGCCGGCAATCCTTCCGTTTTTCTTTTGGTAATAATTCACAAAGTTTCAATTTTTTCAAAATCCCCCTTGAAGGTAACCTAACGTCATCTTTTATACTATATCTATGCAACTACGATTTGACAGTACTGTAATCAGAAAATGAAATCTCGAAATCATATCGCTGCCCTTTCCCATTTTCGAAAGCAGGCAGCACCCTGACAAAGAAAAGGAGATTTACTATGAAGGGAATTATTTTAGCAGGAGGTTCCGGCACACGCCTCTATCCTCTGACCATGGTGACATCAAAGCAGCTGCTTCCTATTTATGACAAACCCATGATCTATTACCCCATGTCAGTCCTGATGAATGCAGGGATCCGTGAAATCCTGATCATTTCCACTCCGCAGGATACACCGCGTTTTCAGGAGCTGTTAGGAGACGGCCATCAGTTTGGTGTCAGTCTTTCCTATGCGGTACAGCCAAGTCCGGACGGACTGGCACAGGCATTCATTATCGGGGCAGACTTTATTGGTGATGACACTGCAGCCATGGTGCTCGGAGACAATATCTTCTCCGGTCACGGACTGAAGAAACGTCTGAAAGCCGCTGTGGAAAATGCCGAATCCGGCAGGGGTGCCACCGTTTTTGGATACTATGTTGATGATCCGGAGCGTTTTGGAATCGTGGAATTTAATGAGGAAGGCAAAGCAGTTTCCATCGAAGAGAAACCGGAACACCCAAAGAGCAATTACTGCGTCACCGGCCTGTATTTTTATGACAACAAAGTGGTAGAATATGCAAAGAACTTAAAACCCAGTGCCCGCGGCGAACTGGAGATCACAGACTTGAACCGCATCTATCTGGAAAATGACAGCCTGAATGTGGAGCTTCTGGGACAGGGCTTTACCTGGCTGGATACCGGTACACACGAAAGTCTGGTGGATGCCACGAATTTTGTCAAGACGGTAGAGACACATCAGCACCGAAAAATTGCCTGTCTGGAAGAAATTGCCTATCTGAACGGCTGGATCACCCGTGAGGATGTCATGAAAGTCTATGAGGTACTGAAAAAAAACCAGTACGGGCAGTATTTGAAAGACGTACTGGACGGCAAATATCTGGATGTCCTGCACTGATCCTGTAAAGACTGCTTTTGCGTTCACTATCAGAGCCATACAGATCTAAATAACAGAGGATGCGGTTTTGCGGATGAGCTCGGAACAGCTGCAGGAAATAATCAAAAACAATTCATAAAGGAGAAATGATCATGAATATTATCGTTACCGGCGGTGCCGGATTTATTGGAAGTAATTTTATTTTTCATATGCTGGGTAAATACCCGGATTACCGGATCGTCTGCCTTGACTGTCTGACTTATGCCGGAAACCTGTCCACTCTGGCTCCTGTCATGGATAACCCGAATTTCCGCTTTGTGAAGGAAAGCATCACGGACCGGGAAGCTGTGTATCAATTATTTGAAGAAGAACACCCGGACATGGTGGTGAATTTCGCCGCTGAGAGCCATGTAGACCGTTCCATCGAGAATCCGGAAGTGTTCCTTGATACGAATATCAAGGGTACTGCAGTTCTAATGGATGCCTGCCGCAAATACGGCATCAAACGATATCATCAGGTTTCCACCGACGAAGTGTACGGTGATCTTCCTCTTGACCGCCCGGATCTGTTCTTCACAGAGGAGACCCCCATCCACACCAGCAGCCCGTACAGTTCCTCAAAAGCAGGTGCAGACCTTCTTGTCCTTGCTTACCACAGAACCTATGGCCTGCCTGTTTCCATCAGCCGCTGCTCCAACAACTACGGTCCTTACCACTTCCCGGAGAAACTGATCCCTCTGATGATCGCCAATGCATTGAATGACAAACCTCTCCCGGTTTACGGAAAAGGCGAAAATGTCCGTGACTGGCTCTACGTAGAGGATCACTGCAAAGCCATAGATCTGATCATCCACAAAGGACGGGTAGGCGAAGTCTACAACGTTGGCGGACATAACGAAATGCAGAATATTGATATTGTAAAGCTGATCTGCAAGGAGCTTGACAAGCCGGAAAGCCTGATCACCTATGTGGCAGACCGGAAGGGACACGATATGCGCTATGCCATTGATCCCACCAAGATCCACAACGAGCTGGGATGGCTGCCTGAAACAAAGTTCCAGGATGGCATCAAAAAAACAATTCAGTGGTACCTGGACAATAAGGAGTGGTGGGAAACCATTATCTCCGGTGAGTACCAGAACTATTACGAAAAAATGTACGGAAACCGCTAAGTGTTCCTGTTTTTTGAAAAACACATGATATCTGCCGGAGACAGAATAGCTCAGACTCTTCTTCTGTGCAGACGCTTTACTGCTATCACAGCTTCTGTAACAGGAAGCATCGTTTTATAAACAAGGAGGATTTCCGCAAAATGAAAGTATTCGTAACAGGTGTCAGAGGACAGCTCGGATATGATGTGGTCAATGAACTGAAAAAGAGAAATCATACCGCTATCGGTGTAGATATCGAAGAAATGGATATCACCGATAAAGCTTCTGTTGACAGAGTCATCCGAGAAGCCGGGCCGGATGCTGTTATCCACTGTGCCGCATGGACGGCTGTCGATGCCGCTGAGGATGATGATAATAAAGAAAAAGTTCATCTGGTCAATGCTGTAGGCACTGAAAATATTGCAAATGTATGTAAAGAACTGAATATTAAAATGATGTATATCTCTACAGATTATGTCTTTGACGGCCAGGGCACAGCTCCCTGGCAGCCGGACTGCAGGGATTACAGACCGCTGAATGTCTATGGACAGACAAAGCTCGAAGGGGAACTGTCCGTATCCGGCATGCTCTCTAAATATTTTATTGTCCGCATTGCCTGGGTATTTGGCAAAAACGGAAAGAACTTTATCCGTACGATGCTGAACGTGGGCAAAAAACACAAGGAGCTTCGTGTGGTAAAGGACCAGATTGGTACACCAACCTACACCTTTGACCTGGCAAGACTGCTGGTGGATATGATTGAAACCGAAAAATACGGCTATTACCATGCCACAAACGAAGGTGGATACATCAGCTGGTATGACTTTACAAAAGAGATCTTTCGTCAGGCAGCAGAAGCCGGTCATTCCGAGTATGCAGATATCACGGTACATCCGGTGACCACGGAGGAGTACGGCATCTCTAAAGCGGCAAGACCCTTTAACAGCCGCCTGGACAAAAGCAAGCTGATAGAGAACGGCTTTACTCCGCTTCCTGACTGGAAGGACGCATTAAATCGTTATCTTAAGGAATTTAATTTTGAGGAGTGATCATATGGGACAGATTCAAGTAGAAAAGAACGCAGGCGGCATTGAGGGACTTTGTGTCATTACCCCCGCCGTCCACGGAGACTCCAGAGGCTATTTCATGGAGACATATAACCAAAAGGATATGGAAGAAGCCGGACTTACCATGAAATTCGTACAGGATAACCAGTCCTGCTCCACCAAAGGCGTGCTGCGAGGACTTCATTTCCAGAAAGAGTTTCCTCAGGGAAAGCTTGTGCGTGTAATCAGAGGCTCTGTATTCGATGTGGCCGTTGATCTTAGAAGCAACAGTAAAACCTACGGAAAATGGTTTGGCATCGAACTGACAGAAGAGAATAAGAAACAGTTCTATATCCCTCAGGGCTTTGCACACGGCTTTCTTGTGCTCTCAGATATCGCGGAATTCTGCTACAAATGCACAGACTTCTATCATCCCGGCGATGAAGGCGGCCTTGCCTGGAACGATCCGGAAATCGGCATCACCTGGCCGCAGCTTACCGGCAATTATCAGGGAACAGCTTCTGCAAAGGGATATCAGTTAGAAGATGGAACTGCCCTGAATCTAAGTGACAAAGATCAGCTCTGGGTTGGTCTGAAGGATACCTTTAAATTCTAAAATATTCCCCCGTTTCGCACATTTGAAGCGGGGGAGTTTTATCTTCATTCATACTTTGTCAACCATCTCTCATACTCACAAAGAACACCTCAAACTGACCAGCGTGTAAATAGCTGCTCCTTTCACATTTTCACACAATTGACATAGTATATAGAGACGATAGCAGAAAGGAGATATTTATGGAAAATCAGAATCAATCACGTCACTGCAACTACGACAAACAGAAACATGTCCATGAAATTACCGGCAGCACTGCTATCGTAAGAGAATGCAGAGACTGCCATAATCATCGCTTCTGTACGGTTACAGGCGAGGCCATTGAAATGGGTAACTGCCATTTTCATGAAGTAAAATTCCGCACAGATTTCTCAGATGGTCATTATCATGAGTTCTGCGGTAAGACTTCACTGGCGATTGATGTGGGCGGTGGAAAGCATGTACACTTTATTAAAGATTGTACCAAGTGCAAAGACGGACACAAGCACGAGTTCCAGGCTGCCACACTGATCGAAAGCCCGACAGATTTCAAGTGTGAAGATTAGGATATCTCTGTCTTAAGAGTAAGTTCCCTGTTGTGATACGTTCCGAAAAAATGCCGCAAACCCTTTAGTTTGCGGCATTTCCTGACATTTCACATATATAATTCTTAGAACTTGCCTTCCTTAGCAGCTTCTTCAATGCTAACTGCAACTGCAACAGTCATACCAACCATCGGGTTGTTACCTGCACCGATCAGACCCATCATCTCTACGTGAGCAGGTACAGAAGAGGAACCTGCGAACTGTGCATCGGAATGCATACGGCCCAGTGTATCTGTCATACCGTAGGAAGCAGGACCTGCTGCCATATTATCCGGATGCAGTGTACG
This sequence comes from uncultured Blautia sp., assembly GCA_900539525.1. GTDB lineage: Bacteria > Bacillota > Clostridia > Lachnospirales > Lachnospiraceae > Hominisplanchenecus_A. Next base: position 1,747 of record UQCM01000035.1, on the reverse strand, counting down.
TCCTGTACCACCGCCTGATGCTACAGAGAAGTATTTCTTGCCCTTCTCGTTGCACTCTTTCTTGTAGGTACCTGCTACCGGATGCTGGAATCTCGTAGGATTGGTGGAGTTACCTGTAATGGAAACATCAACGCCCTCTTTCCACATGATTGCAACACCTTCCGGAACACTGTTTGCACCATAGCAGTTTACTTTTGCACGAAGTCCTTCTGAATAAGACTTACGGAATACTTCTTTTACTTCGTTTGTATAAGGATCATACTCTGTCTCAACGTAAGTAAATCCATTAATTCTTGCGATGATCTGAGCAGCATCCTTTCCAAGACCATTCAGGATGACACGCAGTGGTTTCTGACGAACTTTGTTTGCCTTCTCAGCAATACCGATTGCACCTTCTGCTGCTGCAAAGGACTCATGACCTGCCAGGAATGCGAAACACTCTGTCTCTTCTTCCAGAAGCATTTTACCCAGATTACCATGTCCGAGACCAACCTTACGTGTATCTGCTACAGAACCCGGAATACAGAAAGCCTGAAGTCCTTCACCGATCGCTGCTGCAGCGTCTGCAGCCTTCTTGCAGCCTTTCTTGATAGCGATCGCTGCACCTACAATGTATGCCCAGCATGCATTCTCAAAACAGATTGGCTGGATGCCTTTGATCTGATCATAAACGTTCAGACCTGCATCCTTTGTGATTTTCTCAGCTTCTTCGATGGAAGCGATTCCATAACTATTTAAAACAGAATTGATTTTGTCAATTCGTCTTTCATATGATTCAAATAAAGCCATTTCCCGTTACCTCCTCTTCAATTATTCTTTTCTCGGGTCAATAATCTTAACAGCATCTGCTACACGACCATACTGTCCTTTTGCTTTTTCCCATGCAGTATTCGGATCATCACCCTTCTTAATGAAGTCTGTCATCTTTCCAAGAGATACGAACTGATAACCGATGATCTGATCTTCTGCATCCAGAGCGATGCCGGTTACATAACCTTCTGCCATTTCCAGATAACGAGGACCTTTCTTTAATGTACCGTACATGGTACCAACCTGTGAGCGAAGACCTTTTCCAAGATCCTCCAGACCTGCTCCTACAGGCAGACCATCCTCTGAGAAAGCACTCTGTGTTCTTCCATATACGATCTGAAGGAACAGCTCTCTCATAGCCGTGTTAATCGCATCACATACCAGGTCAGTATTCAGAGCCTCCATAACAGTCAGTCCCGGTAAAATTTCAGAAGCCATAGCCGCAGAATGTGTCATACCGGAACATCCGATCGTCTCTACCAGAGCCTCCTGAATGATACCTTCCTTAACATTCAGAGTAAGCTTACATGCACCCTGCTGCGGAGCACACCAGCCCACACCATGTGTCAGACCGGAAATATCTTTTACTTCTTTTGCCTGTACCCATTTTGCTTCTTCTGGGATTGGAGCAGCGCCATGATGAACGCCCTGTGCCACTGGACACATTTCTTCTACTTCACGTGAATAAATCATTTTAAGACTCCTTTCAAATATAAATAGCTTTCATATGTATACACCAGGTATGGGTAATACCCTATGCCATATATATTCATATTCTCTCACAAATTACGAAAATAGTCTAGTGTTTTTTTCTGTAAGGAACGGTCCTGGATTACTGGTCACACGCCAGCCAGTTCGAGGTGTTTTTTGTGAGTGTAGCGCAGCGAAAGTCACAGAAAACCCGAGAGTAGCAGCGCGATATGATGCAGAATGCATC
>UQCM01000034.1 GCA_900539525.1 uncultured Blautia sp. | reverse complement strand
GAGCAAAAGGAAAGCCTCGCAGAGGCGATTTTGCGAATGGACTCTGAATAGTTACCATACATTGATGTTAAGGTCAAAAGTATTTGATATCATAAGGACGGAGGTATTCTATGAACAGAAAAAAGATTTGTATCCGTATTCTGATACTCGGACTGGTATTTTGTCTCTATGGATGCGGGAAAAAGAGTGAAAATACAAAGGTGACGCTGAATGAGGTGGCACATTCTATTTTTTATGCACCTCAATATGTGGCGATTGAAAACGGATATTTCGAAGATGCGGGAATTGATCTGACACTGGTGACAGGCTTCGGGGCTGACAAAACACTCACATCTCTCATTTCAGGCGATGCAGATATCGGATTTATGGGATCTGAAAGCTCTGTCTATGCCTACAATGAGGGGGCTTCCGATTATGTTGTAAACTTTGCCCAGCTCACCCAGCGGGCAGGCAATTTTCTGGTAGCAAGGGAACAAATGGAAGATTTTTCCTGGAATAAACTGAAAGGAAAGAAAGTTCTTGGCGGACGGAAAGGTGGCATGCCTGAAATGGTTTTTGAATACATTCTGAAGAAAAACCAGATAAGCCCGGATACGGATCTGACCATTGACCAGGGGATCGATTTTGGTTCTACTGCTGCAGCATTTGCCGGAGGACAGGGGGATTATTCCATTGAGTTCGAACCTGGTGCAACCTCTCTGGAACAGGAAGGGGCTGGATATGTGGTGGCTTCCCTGGGTGTAGATTCCGGATATGTCCCATACACCGCCTATTGTGCAAGAAAGAGCTTTCTCGCTCAGAACCCGGATGTCGTCCAGCGCTTTACGGATGCTCTTCAGCAAGGGCTTGATTATGTAAATCAACATACACCGGAAGAGATTGCAAGGGTAATAAAACCTCAGTTCAAAGAAAATGATCTGGAAACCATCACAGCCATCGTACAGCGGTACGCCGAACAGGATACCTGGAAAGAGCATCTGATCTTTGAGAAAGAAAGCTTTGATCTTCTGCAGGATATCCTTGAAAGTGCCGGAGAGCTTAAGAGTCGTGTCCCTTACGAAAAACTCATTAACACTGCATATGCTGAAAAATCTTCTCTCCGTTCAAGTACGCCTTAGCATACTTGCTGCAAAGTATGCGTCATGATTTGCATGACCTGTTTCTTCTGCGCACCTCTGCATCTACGTTACACTTTGGCCGGTACAAAACGTGTGCCACTGGCACACTAAAACCCCCGGAGGCTTTATATTTACGTAACGTATAACGCAAAGCATTATGGTTATACTTGATAAAGAAAGCGTAACTGTTCAGAGACGGGATACTATTTTTTACCGGTATCTGGACAGTTACAATCCCCTGAATCTGTGAGGTACAAAGTGTCTTTGTTTATCAAGTATCTGTTCATCCTTTTTTGCTTTTGTCTTTGTCTGGCAAGGAATTACCGTTTTCTGTACGTTCCCCGTACATGCTTTCGTATTCTTGCACTCTTTTTTACCGTCTGTGCAGACTATTTTTTACTTTTTACTGATCTGTATCTGACAGGTGTTTTCTTATTCTGTATCGTGCAGTACTGCTACAGTATCTTTCTGGGAAACCGCAGTATATTCCTGACCTTGCCCTTGCTGTTTGTTTTCGTCTATACAGACAGTATCGTCCTTATGGCTCTCCTCTATATTCTGTACCTGTGTATGAATATATACGGTGCATATCGTACAGAAATGCACTGGTTCATGTCTGCACTCATCCTGATGCTGCTCTGCGATATCCATGTAGGGCTGGCAAATCTGCCCTGTTATCTGCCTCTCCATTCAAACACTCTTCTCCACACCTGGTGCAGTCTTTCTGCCTATATTTTCTGGTTCTTTTATCTCCCGTCCCAACTCATGATTTCTCTCATAAGACCGAATGTCAGGGAAAAGGTTCACATCGTGCTCCCGAAATCCTCATGTTCCTGATGCAGGATACTGTCCACACAACGATGAATATAATCCTGTGCATTATACACAGGTACAATAATACTGACTGTGGGATTTTTGTCTGTCACTACCTGTCACCTCTTTTGAAAAACAGCGGGGAAGCCTCCCCGCTGTCATAATTGTTATACTTTTATTTTCTTATCGCCGCCTGCTTCGGAACACCTGCTTTTTTCAGCATTTTCTTATATTTCGCAAGCTTCTTCGCCGGCACAGCAATCTTAGCCTTTGCATCAATCTTTGAGAACGCTTTCTTGCCGATAGTAGTAATATTGGCAGCCTTCTTCATATTCACATTTTTCAGCTTACCGCACTGTGCAAAAGCTTCCTTGCCGATCTTCTTCACATTCTTTCCGATCGTTACCTTAGCCAGTTTGCTGCATCCCTTGAATGCTTTTTCCTTAATCTCGATAACCTTCCATGTCTGTCCGCCGTATTTGATGGAATCATAGATTGTCACAGATTTCACTTTCTTTGTGGTAACTCCTGCAGCTGCAACTGTTTTGGCAGATGCGTTTACTACTTTATACTTCACATTCTTGTAATTGAACTCTGTAACCGGTTTCTCGTCCTTGTTGCCCGGGTTCGGAACTGGAGTCGGATTGTTTTCAAGTTTATTCAGCTCTGCCTGTTTATTTGCTGCTGCCTGTGTATAAGAGGTCTGCTCAGCTTTTTTACTTGCTGAAAGCTTCCTGTTGTCTGCTGCCTCTGCAGCCTTATCAGCTGCTGTGCCTTCTTTTGCTACAGCTTCATTCTCCAGGCTCTGCTTTTCTTCATCTGTCTCTGCCTTCTTCGCACGTTCTCTCAGAATCACTGCTTCTTTGTGAGCGATATCTGCTTCCAGATCGGACACTGACGCTTTTTTCTCCGCAGCTGCCGCCTCTGCTCCTGACAGCTGTGCATACAGCTTCTGAAGCTCAACCTCTGCACGAAGCTTCTCTGTTGTATTTGTCTGTGCATTTACTTTTGAAGCTGCCGCAGTCACTTTCCCCTTGAGATCTGCAACGGCTTTTTCAGCAAGTGCTGCTTCCGCCCTGACTGCATCCAGCTTCTGCTGTACCTCTTCAAGAGCTTTCTCCAGCATATCTCCCACATTCTTCAATGTGATGATCTCGTAAATAACAGGTGTTACATCCTGCCACTCCAGCTTAATCGCATAAACCTGATCAAGGTCTCCTGTATAGAAAGATGAGAAACTCTTATCAAGGGTTCCAACATTCTTCCATGTGTCAGCGCCTGTGCGTACAGACACAGCTGCATTGCTGATACTTCCACCACTCTGCAGAATATTGATTCTGCTGATCTCTGTCTCATCTGACAGATTGTAGATCAGATATCCGTTCTGTGCATTTGACATATCCGGCTTGAAAGCAGTTGTCAGATCACGGTCATTCAGATTCTGAGCCTCAGCGCCTCTCTGTAATGCGGCATCTGTTACAAATGTAGGGTCGTTAATCGTTGGGATGTACTCTCCGCCGTTAATACGGATTTCGTTCACCTCTACCCAGCGGTAAGCATACCCTGCAGTAAAGTACAGTCGGATATATCTTGCTTTCAGATTGTTAATGTTCGCATTTTCTGCATAAGCATAAGCTACATCTATTGTGTCATGTGTCCAGCCGCCGCCCGGATTCTCTACCGGTTTCGTATCCCTGTCTTCATCGGTATCTGCAATACCATCGCCTACCGTCAGGATATCTGTCCAATTCTCATTATCGACAGAAGCCTGAATCTTTGCATCACGAGGATAATCTACTGCTGTATCAAGGACATACATTCTCAGGGAACGGAGATTGATCTCCTGTCCCAGGTCATACGTTATATATCCGTCTTTTGAAGGTGTCGTACAGAATTTGGCCTTTGTTGCCAGATTTCCGTCCATCCAGTTCTTAGTATCTCCCTCAACTGAAGCATTGATTGTAGTCTCGTGTAAATCCATCGGATGAATTTCTTCAAAAGCTGCGTTGAAGGCAGTCAGGCTGAAGTTCACTGTCTGATCCGTCTTGTTCATCAGACGGATATATCTTGCAGCACTTGCCTGATCCTTTGTCATCCATTCCGCCTGATTCATGGATTTCTCCAGTGTCAGTTTCTCTAAACCGGTTCCTGTTACTGTGATTCCGGAAATCGCATGAATACGATCAAATTTCAGTCCAATGTATTCTCCCTTCTTCAGGGTCACATTGTCTCTCGGGAACACCTTAGCGGAATCGTCCCCATACTCCACACGCCATTCCGTATCATTTGTATTCGTAAAATCCATTGCTGTGCCCGGCTTAATAGAGCCTTCCACATATGAGAAAGCTGAAAATTCACAGAATTTTACCCATTGAGCCACGTCAGTATCATTGATCAGTTTAATGTAGCGAACATTTTTACCTCCGAGATTTACCTCATAAGTATCCGTTCCACTTGCCACACCTGTATAAGCCGCCTGGCTTTCCCATGTATTTCCATCTGCAGAATATTCCAGATGATAGTTTACCCACTTATCGTTGTCTCCGGATCCTACCACTGCACGGACACGTCCGACAGATTTTGCACTTCCCAGATCCAGCTGAATGTAATCTCCCACAATGGAATGATCCTTCGATGACGTACTTGGATTATACCATACGATTGTAGACTCATCACCATCTGTCATATTTGTTTCAGGTCCTGAGTGAACACTCCATCCGGATGTACGTGAGAAGGTTGCTGTATACTTCTCTTCTCCTGTATCTACTGTCTCACCTACATTATAATTGATATCCTTGATTCCAAGCCAGCGGTTCCTTCCTCCCAGGCTGGTACATTTCCAACGGAATCCGCGAAGTTCCATTGCTTTCGGGAGTACCATCTTCACAGTCGTACCGCTCTCCGGCTGTATGTCAGCCGCAAATTCCTGCCAGGTCTTTCCGTCCAGCGTATACTCCATCTTTCCTTCATAGAAATAATCATTCTCATGACCGCTTGTTGTCAGGATAAACTCCATATTCTCAACAGAGACAGGAATATTAAAGAGGATTCCAATATAGTCACCAACGACCTGATCTGTTTTGAGCAAATAAGTTGTCGCCGGTTTTCCATCCATAGCATTTGCAGGAGTTCCTTCCACACTTCCTGCCGATGTGTTACCACCAATCTGGAAGGTCAGTGTCTTCTCCAGAGAGATATGCTCCGGATCCACGATCTTTTTCACTTCATCGGAAACATATTTCATCATTTTCTCTGTAAAAGGTGTTATATACTTTCTTCCAACTACAGCATATACTGTACCAATGCCATAGTAATTGAATCCATGTGTTTTAGACTGCTCGTAGAGTGCCTGCGCCTCTGCAAAATTCTCCCACAGTTTACCGTCCTCTCCCGCCAGGATTCCTTTGAGTCCTTCCAGAAGCTTCACATCCGCCTGCGTCAGATCACGCATACAGTCCAAAAACGGAGTCATCTGTGAAACCATTCGTTTATTCGTGCCCTGTGTAAGATACTTGACTGCAGCTTCATTGATCTTTTTAAATTCTGCCTGCAATTCATTTACATCATCTGCCGTAAATGTACCTGCATTCAATTTTTCCGTGAATGCACTGATTTTCGGGCTGAGTTCCACGGACTCATCAAACTGAGCCTGTTTTCCGGGAACAGTCTGATCCGGTCCCTGTGTAATCATATGCTTCGCAACTTCTCTGAGCGCATTGGATTCATCTGATTCAATCGGTGTCATATGATCCATATATTTGAAAGAATCCTCCCATGCCTGATCACCTTCGCTCTCAGTATCCCATGTTTTCCAGCAGAAATCTGCTGCTGTGAAGATTGCTACCTTAGATGGTTCGGACTCCTGGATAGGATTCAGGATAATACCCTCATACTTGCTTCCATCCACACCCGTGTGCAGGATCGTGTTATGTCCGCCCATGATCTGGCTGGTCTTCGTATTGTCATTACACGGCCAGTTTACCCACATGTAAGGATAACGTCCGTCTACACCTTCACTCTTTATTCCATTATAGAAATCATCAGCAAACTTACTGCTGACTTCGCCCCAGATCTTACCACCTGTCACTACAATATGAACCTCACGGCTCGCACCTGCATTGATATCTGTCATCTTCTGGGCTGATGTATACATATACGTCGTCGGACAGTACAAAATATCTGTCTTCAGATCCGGATATGTAGTATCTTTCATCTCATGCAGCCATGATGTCAGGTCGTTCAGCAGCTTAATAATATTTGCCGCGCTGGCTCCTGTTGCATCATCCTCCAGGATCGCAACCTGTCTGACACCTACGCTCATAACCTGAGCGAACTTATCTTTGATAATCTGCAAATCTCTCTGGTAGTTTGCATCCGATGAAAAGTCAACTGCATTGTGCATAAAGGTATGAAGTGCGTAAACAAAGAAACATTTACTCTCGTTTCCCGCCTGTGCCAGCCTTCCAATATCTTTAAGCATCTCTTCCGGATAGAGTTCACGCCACTTGGAATTGTGATAGGGATCATCCTTCGGTGCGAACACATACTGGTTCATCTTGATCTCGCCGCCGAATTTCATAAGATCAATCCGGTCTTCTACGCTCCAGGGATTTCCATAATATCCCTCGATGAATCCACGGAACTGTACCTCCGCATAGTCCTTAATCGTCAGCTCCCGGATGCTCTTTCCATCCAGCTGTTCGAAGATACGCTCCAGAGTGGTAACACCGCGGTAAGCCGCATCGGTATCCTTGCCGAGGATAACGATACTTCCGCCTTTTACCCAGAGAGTGTAACCATCATACTTTCCAAAAACAGCTGCATCTGCGCCGTTCGCTTTACCGAAAGCGTCTGCCGCATCATCTGAGCCATACACACCTACGATCAGCTTTGTGTTTTTCGCATCTGCCGTGGTGCTCTTCTCAAGCTTCAATTCCTGTAATGCCACATCAATTTTTACTTTCGTATAGTCATCAATTCCATCACCGACCGTTACATTTACCTTGTCTGTCAGTGACATAGTGTCTGTTCCGTATACGATGTCCTGAGGAGTCGGATAGATCTCATACTCTCCTGCTCCCTCCTTCACACCGGCAGACACCGGAAGCACAAATGCAAACAGCATGACCAGTAATCCCAGTATGTGAATGCCAAACTTCTTGCTCTTTTTCATTTCTTTCCTCCTTTTTTTGTAGAAACATCCATCATCCGCAGCCATATATCTATGCAGTGATACATTTTTCGTAACGGTTCAGATCCCATTCGCATAATCGCCTCTCCCGGGCTTTCCTTTTGCTCATGTAGGGCTCTAAACCGTTCCCATTTTTCATTTATGACGGGATGACGCACGTGACCTTAGATATATAAACTATACCAATTTTCATGATTTGAGTCAATCTTTTTCATGTAAATCAACCAATTTAGTAACTGTTCAGGTTACTATTCACACATCAGCCAATTTGAGGTATTTTCTGTGAGTGTAGCGAAGTGGAAGTCACGTAAAACCCGAGAGTAACTACTCTTAAACAAACAGCAAGTGCTATCGCCCTGCTGTTTTCCGACAAATGAGCCTTACGGGACCCATAGACATAAAAATACATGCAAGCATGTATTTTATGTCCATTTGTCCCTTGGCTCATTATATTCTGACAAGCTCATACTGATCTGTGCCAAGACCGATCTTCACGGCATGGGCAATACAGGATTTCCACTCAGCATCCGGATGTGTCATGTGGAAATGATCGTGTCCTTCCTCGTTGCCATGCTCCTTCAGATTCTCACCGAGGATGCTCTCTGCTACCGGCGTCATCTGGTTGCACAGATCCGCGCATGCCTGATCAAGTGCTACAGGGTCAAAGGAAGCCAGCATACCTACGTTTGGAATGATCGGTATGTCATTTTCCGAATGGCAGTCGCAGTTCGGAGATACGTCACAGATCAGTGACACATGGAAGCACGGACGCCCCTTGCAAACTGCGAGACTGTATTCTGCCATCTTGTAATTTAATACAGCTATGGAGTCACTGAAATCTGCAGCGATCGCATCCTTCGGACAGACTGCCAGGCAGCGTCCGCATCCTACACATTTATCATGATCAATGGATGCCTTTCTGTCTTTGATCTGTGGTGCATCATGCGCACAGATCTTTTTACATGCGCCGCAACCTACACAGAGACTCTGGTCTACGCTCGGCTTTCCGTCGCAGTGCTGCTCCATCTTTCCTGCTCTGGAACCGCAGCCCATACCGATATTTTTCAGTGCTCCTCCAAATCCTGCCATCTCATGGCCTTTAAAATGTGTCAGAGAGATAAAGATATCTGCATCCATGATCGCATGACCGATCTTCGCCTCTTTCACATATTCTCCCTGAATGGGAACCAGGGTTTCATCGGTTCCCTTCAGTCCGTCTCCGATGATCACGTGACAACCTGTCTGATAAGGTGAAAAACCGTTTACGTAAGCTGTTTCCAGATGATCCAGCCCGTTCTTTCTGCTTCCGACATAAAGGGTATTACAGTCGGTCAGAAATGGCTTTCCTCCCAGCTCCTTAACATAATCCGCCACCACTCTCGCATAATTCGGCCGCAGAAAAGCAAGATTGCCATATTCTCCAAAATGAATCTTGATGGCTGCATATTTATCCTTAAAATCAATCTCTTCAAATCCTGCTGTTTTCATCAGGCGATGCAGCTTCTGCAGTAAATTTTCACGCTCCGTAGCCTTAAAAGATGTAAAATATACTTTTGCCTGTTCCATTTTCTTTTCCTCCTGTGTTTTCTTTTGGGCAGTGACCATGCATGCCAACAGTTCCGGAAAGCCGCCATTCCGGACAATTGACACTTGTGAATGTGTTTACCTGCCATTTCTTCCATTATACAAAATGTAGCCTGTCTTTTCCAGTACTTATTATTGCAGATACTTTGCCACGTATTGTCCTGTATAGGAATCCGGATTCGCCGCAACCTCTTCCGGCGTTCCCTGGGCTACCACGGTTCCTCCCTTGTCGCCGCCTTCCGGTCCGATATCGATGATATAGTCAGCCGTCTTTATGACATCCAGATTGTGCTCGATCACAACGACTGTATTTCCGCCTTCCGCAAGCCGCTGAAGAATTTCAATCAGTTTATGAACATCTGCAAAATGCAGCCCTGTCGTCGGTTCATCCAGAATATAAATCGTTTTTCCTGTACTGCGCTTTGACAATTCTGTAGCAAGCTTGATCCTCTGTGCCTCGCCTCCTGACAGCTCTGTGGACGGCTGTCCCAGCCGGATGTAGGAAAGACCCACGTCATACAGTGTCTCAATCTTTCTTTTAATAGAAGGAATATGCTCAAAGAACTTCATTGCCTCCTCTACGGTCATATTCAGAACATCATAGATGCTTTTCCCTTTGTATTTCACCTCCAGAGTCTCCCTGTTATACCGCTTTCCGCCGCATACCTCACACGGCACATACACATCCGGAAGGAAATGCATCTCGATCTTCAGAATACCGTCACCGGCACAGGCCTCACACCGTCCGCCCTTTACATTAAAGCTGAATCTTCCTTTTTTGTAACCTTTTGCCTTCGCATCAGCTGTGCTGGCAAACAGGTCCCGGATCTGATCAAATACGCCTGTGTAAGTGGCAGGATTGGATCTGGGCGTCCTGCCGATCGGTGACTGATCAATAGCGATCACCTTGTCAAGCTGCTCCACGCCTTCGATGCGCCGGTGTCTGCCCGGAATCGTCCTGGCTCTGTTCAGCTGCTTCGCCAGTGCCTTGTACAGAATCTCATTGATGAGCGAGCTTTTTCCTGAACCCGATACTCCTGTCACACAGGTCATGACTCCCAGAGGGATCTTTACATCAATGTTTTTCAGGTTATTTTCCCGGGCACCCACGATCTTCAGGAATCCCATCGGCTTCTTTCTGACAGCAGGCACCAGTATCTTCTTCCTGCCGCTTAAGTAGGCACCTGTGATGGATCTTTCATTTTTCATGATCTCCTCTGCGGTTCCGGCTGCCACCACTTCGCCGCCATGCTCACCTGCCCCCGGTCCGATATCCACCACATAGTCTGCCGCCCGCATAGTATCCTCGTCATGTTCCACCACGATCAGCGTATTGCCCAGGTCTCTCAGATTCGTCAGTGTCCGAAGCAGCTTGTCATTATCTCTCTGATGGAGTCCGATACTCGGCTCATCCAGGATATATGCCACTCCCACCAGTCCGGAACCGATCTGTGTCGCCAGCCGGATACGCTGTGCCTCTCCACCGGAAAGCGTTCCTGTGGCACGTGCCAGCGTCAGATACTCCAGACCCACATCTGCGAGAAAACCGACGCGCGCACGGATTTCCTTCAATATCTGCTTTCCGATCATCATCTGATGTTCGGAAAGCTCCAGTTCGTTCATAAATTTCTGCAGTCTGCGGATGGACATGGTGGTCACTTCGTGTATGTTCTTTTCCGCCACGGTCACTGCCAGTGCTTCCTTCTTCAGACGCTGTCCGCCACATGTCTTACAGGGCGTGATACGCATAAATGCCTCATACTCCTGCTTCATGGTTTCCGAACCGGTCTCCCGGTAACGGCGTTCCACATTGCGGATCAGTCCCTCAAACGCCACATCGTAAATGCCTTCTCCTCTCTGTCCGCGGTAATGAACCTTTACCTCCTTTCCGTCTGTACCGTGAATCAGCATATGACGGATATCCTCGGGCAGCTCCCGGTAAGGTGTCTGCAGGTCAAAGTCGTATTCCATTGCCAGTGCATCGAGGATCGCCCTGGTATAGCTTCCCTTATCTGTACAGGACTGCCAGCCCGTGACGGTAATCGCACCCTCCGCAATACTGAGTGTCCTGTCAGGGATCATCAGTTCCTCATCAAATTCCATCTTGTATCCCAGTCCATAACAGTCCGGACAGGCTCCGAAGGGATTGTTGAAGGAAAAGCTTCTCGGCTCAATCTCATCAATACTGACCCCGCAGTCCGGACAGGAAAAGCTCTGGCTGAACCTCATGATGTCCTCGCTGTTCACATCTACGATTGCAAGCCCTTCCGCCAGCTCCAGAACTGTTTCAAGAGAATCTGTCAGTCTCTTTTCAATTCCCGGTTTGACAACCAGACGGTCAACGACAATTTCAATGTTGTGCTTAATATTTTTATCCAGGCTGATTTCCTCTGACAGTTCATAAAGACTTCCGTCAATCTGTACTCTCACGTATCCGCTGCGCTTTGTCTGTTCCAGCAGCTTTGCGTGCGTTCCTTTTCTGCCGCGCACCACCGGTGCCAGAAGCTGGATCCTGGACCGTTCCGGCAGAGCCATGATCTGGTCTACCATCTGATCCACCGTCTGCTTTTTAATCTCCCTTCCGCACTTCGGGCAGTGAGGGATACCCACTCTGGCGTAAAGCAGACGGAAGTAATCATAGATTTCCGTCACAGTTCCCACGGTTGACCTGGGATTTCGGTTTGTGGACTTCTGGTCGATGGAGATCGCCGGCGGCAGACCTTCGATACTCTCCACATCCGGCTTTTCCATCTGTCCCAGGAACTGTCTTGCATAAGATGACAGAGATTCCATATACCTTCTCTGCCCCTCTGCATAGATCGTGTCAAAAGCCAGCGAAGATTTCCCTGAGCCGCTCAGACCGGTCAGGACAACCAGCTCATTTCTTGGAATATCCAGATCAATGCACTTCAGATTATTTTCATTTGCCCCTCTGATCCTGATCATCGGTTTTTTATTGTTTATCGCTGTCATGTTTTCCTCCTGCCAATTCCGGCAATACATTTTTTGTATCTGTTCAGATCCTGATCGCAAAACTGCCTCTTCGAGGCTCTCCTTTTATTCTATCCGCCGATTTCCTGCAGCTGCTTTTTCAGTATGATCATCTGGTCACGCAGCAGGGCAGCCTCTTCAAAGTTCAGTTCTGCTGCTGCCTGCTTCATTTTCTTCTGAAGCTCGCCGATCGCCTTCTCCAGTTCCTTTTTACTCATGGATTCCGGATCTTTTGCAAAGGTCTCCTTCTCTTTTTCCACCTCTTTGGAAATGCTGATCAGATCACGCACTGCTTTTTTGATCGTCTTCGGCGTAATCCCATGCTCTTTGTTATACGCCTCCTGTATGCTGCGCCTTCGTTCTGTCTCCCCGATCGCCAGTTTCATGGAATCAGTCATAACATCTGCGTACATGATCACATGCCCTTCTGAATTCCGGGCGGCACGGCCGATGGTCTGCACCAGAGAGGTTTCCGAACGGAGAAAGCCCTCTTTATCCGCATCGAGGATCGCTACCAGAGTAATCTCCGGAATATCCAGACCCTCTCTTAACAGATTGATGCCCACCAGCACATCAAACACATTCAGACGCATATCCCGGATGATCTCTGTCCGCTCCAGAGTATCGATATCCGAATGCAGGTATTTTACCCGGATACCGATTTCCCTCATGTAGTCTGTCAGATCCTCTGCCATCCGTTTGGTCAGCGTTGTGATCAGTACCTTATTCCCTTTTTCTACTTCCTTATTCACTTCTCCCACAAGGTCATCGATCTGCCCCACCACCGGCCTTACCTCGACCTTCGGGTCCAGCAGCCCGGTGGGACGGATGAGCTGTTCTGCCCGCAAAAGCTCATGCTCCGCCTCATACTCACCGGGTGTTGCCGATACAAAGAGCATCTGATCGACCTTGCTCTCAAATTCTTCAAAATTCAGCGGCCGGTTATCCTTCGCAGAAGGAAGGCGGAAGCCGTAATCCACCAGCGTACTCTTTCTCGACTGGTCTCCTGCATACATTCCTCGGATCTGCGGCACCGTCTTGTGCGACTCATCGATGATGATCAGATAATCATCCGGGAAATAGTCCATCAATGTATGGGGAGTCGCCCCCGGTTCCAGCCCTGCCAGATGTCTGGAATAGTTTTCGATACCGGAGCAGAACCCGGTCTCTTTCATCATTTCGATGTCAAAGTTGGTCCGCTCTGCAATCCTCTGTGCCTCCAGAAGCTTGTCCTCACTCTTGAACCAGCGGACCCTTTCGTCCAGCTCTTCTTCAATATTCTTCACAGCTTCCAGGATCTTCTCCATGGGAACGACATAGTGGGAAGCCGGGAAAATCGCCGCATGCTCCAGCACTGCCTTCACCTCACCGCTCAGCACATCGATTTCGGCGATGCGGTCAATCTCGTCCCCGAAAAATTCTACCCTGATCGCGGTATCCGTATTCATAGCCGGAAAAATCTCCAGCACATCCCCTCTCACACGAAACGTACCACGGTGAAAATCCATATCATTGCGGTCATACTGGATATCCACCAGCTTCCGCATGACTTCATCCCTGTCCTTCTCCATTCCCGGTCGCAGGGAAATCACCATCTCTTTGTAATCCACCGGATCTCCCAGACCATAAATACAGGACACACTGGAGACAATGATCACGTCTCGTCTCTCTGCCAGCGCCATGGTTGCTGAAAGACGGAGCTTATCAATTTCATCATTGATGGATGAATCCTTCGCGATATACGTATCAGAGGACGGAACGTAGGCTTCCGGCTGATAGTAGTCGTAGTAGGATACAAAATACTCCACCGCATTCTCAGGGAAGAACTCCTTAAACTCCCCGTAAAGCTGTGCTGCGAGGGTTTTATTGTGTGCAAGAATGAGGGTTGGCTTCTGTAATTGCTGGATGACATTTGCCATGGTAAAAGTCTTTCCAGAGCCCGTAACCCCCAGCAAAGTCTGGCATTGGTTGCCTTCTTTGAAGCCCTGGACCAGCTTCTCAATGGCCTGCGGCTGGTCGCCGGTGGGGGCAAATTCTGAGTGTAATTTGAAAGCAGCGCCGCCTTTTGTGCTGCTTTCATGAGCAGGCAGCGAAGCGGATTGCGAATGTCCTTGTTCTTTCATAACTGTATTTTTCCTTTCTAGTGACCCGTAATAAAGTTCGCCCATCAGGCAGAAATACGAAAATGAAAGGATTTTGCCCGGCCTGATAGACGAGCTTTTTTCATTTTACGAATGAAAGTCACTAAAACCCATTTTTTGAAACACCGCAACACCAGATAACATCAGGTGGAATTGGCATCACGGAAAGTCATTAAAAAGTATATCATACTTAAAATAAAAAGTATAGATGTTTCCTAGAACATTTGTTCTTTTCTGCATCTATACTTTTAGGTGACTATTTTCATATAGCTGTACCAAAGCACAACATAGTTTTTCTTGCATTTTTGTTAATCCTTCTACTAATACAGAACCGCAAGCTTTGACCGGTTCAATCGGTATGTAGAAAGTGTTTTAACATCAAGCTGCATACAGAACGCTGTGCCATTCTCCATGCCTGTTCTTCCAGCAACGTAGTATAAATCCACATCCAAAATCTTTATTTGGCATGCATTTTGACAAATCCACTTTATCGATTTCCATATTAGATCCATGAAAAAGTCTCACTAAGCTGCACCTCCATTTTTCCTGCATATTGCAGCCAGATCATCCAAAGCATCATCAAATGAGAGGGTATGCTCCACATCATAGAATTCTTTTAGAAATTCAATTCCTTTATAACGGTTCAAATAAATATAAGCATCTCTCATATGCATCCCGTACCGGTTTGCAAATTCACTGATACAAACAACAATGTAATCTATTAGGTTTCTATCTGCTTTCGTCATATCACCCTCTCCTTTCCTGTATCTTAGATCTACTTTGATTATATCAAAAATTCATAAATCTTACACTACACTTTTTAATTTTTATCAGGCCGCCTTTTGTGCTGCTTTCATGAGCAGGCAGCGAAGCGGATTTCGAATGTTTAGCGGATTTTGGGAGCGCGGGAGCGCGGAAAAATCCGAAGGCATCAAGGGGTCAAATACTTTTGACCCCTTGATGCCACCTCTGCAGCTATCCTCCATTCTGATGCCTCCTGCATCAGGAATCTCCACGCAATACTCCTATCAAAACATCATATGCCTCTGTAACCTCACCAAACAATTCCTGTGCCTTCTCCATGCTGCCGCTCCTGAGCTCTTCCACCATGGGAATAAGTGCCGTATGCAGCCGCTCGAAGCTTAAATTTCCCGCCATGCCCTTCAGGGCATGAGCCTGCTGAAAGGCCTGCCGCATATCTCCCTGCTCCATGGCTTTTTTCAGCCCTTCATAATGGGCATCCTCACAAAACTTCTGCATCAGCATTTCATACAGCTCTTTGTCATTATCCAGTCGCTTTAAGCCCTGATTCACATCAACACCTGCCCTGGAAAGCTTATATCTGTTCATGATTCTTAAAAACCTCCTGAAGTGTTTCATATAATATATTGGTTTCAATGGGCTTTGCAATATGACCATTCATGCCCGCATCCATCGCTGCTGTCACATCTTCTGCAAATGCATTTGCCGTCATGGCAAAGACAGGGACGCCGGCTGCATCCGGCTTCGCACTTCTCCGGATCGCACGCACGGTTTCATATCCGTCCATTTCCGGCATATTGATATCAAGAAAGATACAGTCAAAGAACCCGTCCGGTGCCTGTTCATAAATCTCCAGGGCTTTTCTTCCGTTTTCGGCTCCCTGTACCTCAATGCCGACCATATTGAGCAGACTGACCGCTACTTCCATATTTAGTTCCACATCCTCTGCGATCAATACATGACGTCCCGTAAAATCGTACTTTGCAGCTGTATCATAGGTTTCTGCTCCCGCAAACTTCCCGGCAATGCGGTTCAGGATATTAAACAGGCTGGACTGGAACATCGGCTTCGCCATAAACCAGTTCGCTCCTGCCTTTCTCCCTTCCGCCTCAATCTCGTTCAGATCATAAGCAGATGCAATAACCACAACCGCATCTTCGCCAAAAATGGAACGGATTTCCCTCGTAACATCCCCGCCGTTCATGGAAGGCATATTCCAGTCGATGATACAAAGCCGATAAGGATCTCCCTGATCCTCCGCCTCGCCAAGCAGCTCCAGGGCAGCCTCGCCGTCCATGACGTAATCATACCTGATTCCCAGATTATCAAGGAGGATCCCGCAGTACCTGCAGGCACTTTCATCATCATCCACCACCAGCGTACGGATATCTTCAAAACTGCTTTCCTGGATAACTTCCTGCTCACAGGATGCAAAAGGAATATCGACGATAAACGTACTTCCTTCATTTACGACACTCTCCGCCCGGATCGATCCTCCCATCATCTCTACCAGACTCCTGGTGATCGAGAGACCCAGACCACTTCCGCCATGTTTGCGTGCCGTAGAAGCGTCCTGCTGCTCAAATGGCCGGAACAGCCTCTGAAGCATATCCTCATTCATTCCACACCCGGTATCCTTCACCTCAAAACGCATGTAAATCTTATCCAGCGACCGGCTGCTCTGTGTCACAACAAAATCTATCCTTCCACCAGACGGTGTAAACTTAACCGCATTCGACAGAAGATTCATCATAATCTGGTTGACCCGCAGTTCATCTCCCACAAGAGTTTCCTCAGTCACTCCATTCATATGAACTCTGAACAGAATCTTTTTCTGCTTCGTCTGCTGATAAAACAGATTCACAATGCCGGACAGCTGTTTTTTAAAATCAAACGGGGCATTGTCCAGCTTCATTTTTCCCCGTTCAATTGCTGACATATCCAGTACATCATTGATGATTCCAAGAAGCAGCCTGGAGCTTGATTCTATTTTCCCAAGATATTCCCGAATCTTATCAGGCCTTTCTGTCTCCGTCTTTGCAATCACTGTCAATCCGATAATTGCATTCATTGGTGTGCGCAGCTCATGGCTCATCTGTGCCAGAAACTGGGATTTCGCTCCATTTGCATCCTCCGCTGTAGTCACTGCACTGGCCAGCTGCCGGTTTTTTTCCTCCAGTTCCATACTGCGGCGGCGCTCATAGACCGCCCGCATGACAATCGCCATCACAGCCATCACGATCAACGCAGTAAACAGTGTAATGAACACTACCCTTCCATACTCCTCCCAGAAGCCCGGCTTCCGGTTGATGAGCACTGCATCCGAAGGAATCAGTTTTCCGGATATCTCAAATCGGTCAATCACATTCTGATCCAGATAAAATCCATTCGGACTGTCACTTTGCATAGGGATCTCTGATGGATCTGTACCATTTAAGATCTCTGCAGCCATCCTGCCTGCTATGGCTCCTGATTCCTCGTGAAATACGATATTTCCGCCCAGGACGCCTTCTCCGATTCCCGCCTGTACAAAACGCAGCACAGGAACATTCGCATATTCCTTAAGGATATGGCAGAACTGTTCATTTGTATAAATATTTCCCTCTGCATCTTCAGACATAATCAGATAAAGCAGGATCGTATCCTTACCCACATCGGAAATGGCTGTGATCAGTTCGTCTTTCGTCATCAGGGAACCGTTGATCACATCAAAAGTAAGCTGCGGATAGTTGTCCTCCTGGTCAAAAAACTGCTGCTGTTCCCCGATTCCTGTGACTGTATTGTCTACGATTGCCAGAACCTTATCTGCCTTCGGGCAGATCTTCATGGCAAAATCCAGATTCTCTTTATAAGAAAACTTCTCTATCACTCCAGTCACCAGAGGATCACGGCTGACTTCTTCAGCATATTTGATATTGTTGATGCCTTCAAATATAATCGGAATCCCGTCAAACAGTTCCCCCCGGTGCTGCATGACAAACAGCAGTGCCGCATCATCCCCGACGATCACCACATCATAGGAAACAAGATGCTCCTTTTTATACCGCATCCGCTCCATGAGTTCATCCTCTGCCATTTCCAAAGGAAGTGTTTTCGTATCCATGAATTCCACATCCAGTGTTACATAATCCGGGAGTGAAGATCGAATCCCCTGCATCTGAAGCGGTACTGTTGACCAGGTATAGGAATACGAACTGATAAACAGAACTCTTCCCGGTTCCTTTCTCTCCGTTTCTCCCGCCGGACGGTCGCCCTGTGCCAGCGCAGAACCCCCATAGAAACAAAACAGGATAACGATCAGAAGTATAACTCCTGTGACACGCTTGTGATATTTCTTCCCCTCCCTCATACCTTTCTCCTCCACCTTTTTCTTAATTCCTGTTGTCCCTTTCACTGCCGCGTCTGAGCGCATTTCTGATAGAAAGCAGTAGAAGCTCTTTCCGATACGGTTTTCCGATAAAATACTCCGCCCCCAGTTTCAATGCCATCAGCGCACTGTCTGTCTCCGTCTCCGATGTAATGATAACCGGAATATTTGAAATATTTTTCTCCTGCTCTCTCAATTTCATAAACTGAAAACCATCCATTACTGGCATCACCAGATCCAGGAGGATCAAAGAGATCTCTCCGGGATGCGACATAAGATAGCGGTAAGCTGCTTCCCCGTCAGCAGCTTCTTCTAAATAATAATAAGGCTCCAGCATAGCCTTTAGGATCTCCCGGTTCATATCGCTGTCCTCAACAAGCAGGAGCTTCCGGTTTTTTCCCACGCTTATGTCTGTAAAAACCTCACGAATCCCTTTTCCTTCATCAACCGTTGCTCTTTCCCGACAGGAAACCTTCTCCAGATAACGTTCAAACGCCTCCCTTTGCATCGGCTTTGCAAAATAGTACCCCTGAACATAATCACAGCCAAAACTTTTCAGCTTCTCCACCTGATCGATGTTTTCCACACCCTCCGCAATCGTTTCCAGATTCAGCCATTTTGCAAGACTGATGATAAAGCCCAGAATATTTTTCCTGTTTTCCGAATTCTTCTGGATAAATTTGATATCCAGCTTCAGAAAATCGATCGGCATCTCACTGAGCATATTTAAAGAGGAGTAACCCGTTCCAAAATCATCCATCTCAATCTTAAAGCCACTCTCCCTCAGCCTGGTCACTGTCTCGACGATCCGCTGCGGTTCATCCATATAAACAGATTCTGTAACCTCCAGATGAAGAGTTTCCCTGTCGATCCCGTATCTGTCCGCCAGTCCGATAATCTCCTCTGACAGGTCCGGCACGGAAAAATCCATTCTTGAAATATTCACAGATACAGGGATCGGGCGTCGTCCTTCATCCTTCCATTTTCTCAGGCTTTTGCACACCTCTTCCCAGACATAAAAGTCCAGCTTTGTAATAAATCCATTCTTTTCAAACAGTGGAATAAACTCTCCCGGAGACATAAATCCAAACTCCGGATGTACCCAGCGGACCAGTGCTTCCGCCCCTGACACACAGTCACCGATGAGATCGTATTTGGGCTGATAATACACCTCAAACTGATGCTCCACCAGCGCCCGCTCCATAGTATCGAGAATCTTCTGCTCTTTCAGAAGAGTCGTTGACAGGGAATCCTCATAGATGGAAACATACCGTCCATACCTGTTCCTGATCTTATTCATTGCCAGGATAGCCCGGTCACACATTCCAAAGGGCGGAATCCTGCGATCCACATTCTCGTAAATTCCATATTTGATCACCAGATTACGCAGTGGGATTCCGCTCACCTCTTCATCCCACTGCCACAGCAGGCTTTCCCTCCAGCTGCCGTCACCGTGTGCGATGAGCATCGCAAATACATCGCCATGAAGTCTTGTACAAATGCCCTTCTCTCCCACGATTCTCCGATACCGGTCAGCCATATAGCAGAGGGTCTTATCTCCGATCGTAACACCCAGACGCTCATTCACCACTTTAAAATTTTCCACATTTGCAACCACCAGGTCATATGCCACGCACGGATTCTTCTCCAGGATCCGTGCTGTCTCCAGATAGAAAGCCTCCCTGCTGTAAAGTCCGGTCAGTCTGTCACGCTCTTTTTCTTCAATCATTGTTGTTGTTTCCCACAACCGGATCAGTCTGTCCACTCTCCGCTTCACGACCTCCGGACGATACGGCTTTGACACAAAGTCAGCCGCTCCATTCTCCAGACATCTGATCTCATCTTCTTCCTGATCCTTCGCCGTCGTAACGATGACAGGAATCGCAGAGAGTCTGGCATCCTTCCGCATCAGATCCAGGAATTCATATCCGTCCATCACCGGCATCATCAGATCAAGAAGGACCAGTGAAATTCCCTCTTTCTCAGCATTCAGGATTTCCAGAGCCTCTTTCCCGTTCACTGCCACCAATGTATGATACTGCTCCTTTAAGATACGGCACAAAACATTACAGCTTATCTCATCATCATCCACGATCAGCACTTTTCTCGTCCTGCAACCCGCTTTTCCATAAGAAGTATCCAACTCTTTGCACTCATGATTGCCATATAAATCCCTTGGCATTTTAAACTCCTTTCATTCACGAACCAATTCTCTTATTATTCTAACATATTACCAAAAAACAGACAATAATATAATGCATTTTACATACTTTTTTGTCGAAAAAGCGTAACTATTCACACATCAGCCAGTAACGAAAACAGGAGATCCCGGTCAGGAATCATTGCTCCTGACCGGAATCTCAAGCTTGTTTACAGCTGCGCTCTTAACAGCTGCCTTGCTCTCTGCGGTAAGAGATCAGGTTGTCATAGGTGCTGGTATGTGCTTTTACGTCAACAGAATCATACATTCTTCCAAACTGAAGAGATCTCATAACCATTGTCAGGACTCTGGATGCACATTTCTGAACATCTCCAAGGATCAGTGCAGAATCCAGATCATTACTCGGCGTTCCGGCCAGAGCATCCATGACTCTCTGCTGTGTTCTTCCCGGCATCACCAGGTCGTTTCCTGCATGCATCTGTCCGTCAATGCTTGCACGTCCGCCTGCACCCCAGTCTGTCATAACCATTCCGTCAAATCCCCACTCACCGCGTGGAATAGATTCCAGAAGGTCAAAATTCTCACATGCATAAACACCGTTTACTTTGTTGTAGGAACTCATGATTGCCATCGGCTGTGCTGATCTTACAACCATCTCAAAGCCTTTCAGGTAAATCTCTCTCAGTGCTCTCTCTGAAACGGATGTATTTACTTTACTTCTGTTTGTTTCCTGATTGTTTGTGATATAGTGCTTAATGGTAACACCCACGCCCTTATTGGACTGTACGCCTGCTGTTATACAGGAACCTACAAAACCGGTCAGTGCCGGATCCTCTGAGTAATACTCAAAGTTACGTCCGCAAAGCGGGTCTCTGTGGATGTTCATACCCGGAGCCAGCCAGAGTGTGATACCGATCTCAGCCATTTCTTCACCGATTGCCTGTCCTACTCTGGTGAGCAGATCAATGTTCCAGGTCTGTGCCAGCATCGTTCCGATCGGGAAAGCGGTGCAGTAATTGTATACGGATTTTCCATCTGCGTCTGTTGTAACCGGTGTTACACGGACACCTGCCGGACCGTCTGCCTCTACGGTATTCGGGATACCAAGCGTTCCACCGTACCTCTGTGTTGTCTCACCTGCTGCTCCCACTACGCTGTTAGCCTCAGAGCCCCAGTCTGCCATGGCATTTCCGCCTTCCATACCTGCCTGTGATACCAGTACCATACCGTCAAGCTCTTTAATCTCATCATAGAATTTGGTATCGATGACACCGCCTACATTCAGCAGGACGATAGCTTTGTCAAAATTCTTTGCCATCAGCTCAATATTGGCACGCTCTACATCGGATAAATAGTATTCTCCTTTGTCAATCGCTCTGTCTGCACCCTCGCCGGATACACGGCTGACTGTGTAAAATGCCGTATCCGCACCGCCTGCCTTTGCTGCATCCATATCCTTCTGAGTCAGAGCCTGGTCGATCGGCAGGAAGGAATCCGCACCACCAAATCTTCCTGCTGTGAAGGTCACATAATCATTTGATGCTTTCTCGCTGGCTGCCTGTGCCTTCTTTTCCTCCCAGGTCTTCTGGTAGGTACTCCACCATGCGCTGTTTGAAACCTTGTAGGCGGATGTCAGTCCATCATATATGGTAACTGGATACCTTTGCCCGGCTCCTGAGATCCTGCATCTCTCCCTCCAGGTCGTCTGACATTCCATGCCAGATCCCTGCTTTTAGCGTATTGTATTTCCACTTATTCCAGCAGACATAGCTGACATTCTCCCGTGTAACACCTGCGGGCCAGGTAAAGCTTCCATCCTCCAGAACCTCATAATGCTGTCCTTCAATCCCGTAAAGGATCAGGTTCAGAATATCTTTATCTTCATATAACAGGTTTAATATCTGTACGGCTTCCTTCGGATACCTGGTGTAATCCAGAATGCCCCACACCAGAACCCAGTCATCCTCCGTATCCAGAACCGGCTGCGTATCAAAGGGCTGAATGATGACTATCTGCTGAAGCCTTTCGATATTGAAGAACTGAGCAGCACTGTCCGGGAGGCTGTACAGCAGATCCGGAAAAACCAGGCAGCGCACGTCCGGAACGCCATCGAAAGCCATCCTGCCGACAAGCTGTCAATTGCAGAACATTTCTGGCAGCAGCTTCTTCGAAATACTTTTGAAAACAGTACACTGGATTATATCCTGTGGAATGCTGACAGTAAGGGGGTTCCCTTCGACCCGGAAGCACTTTATGTACCGGCACTCTTTTACATCGTATCGATGCCTTCACAGACTGTGGATACCGGTGTCCTGTTTTTCTGTATCAAAAATGCACTGAATGAAATCTTTCTTTCCGGAACCAGTGTTCCTCCGGCAACCGAGCTGGGTGCCCGCTATTTTCTTGCACTGATTCCCGCAGAGGATATGCAGGATACACAAATGTTCCAGGATGGCTGCGACAGGCTGTTCCGGTTTTTCCATGACAACTTTCAGGTCACACTCCAGGTGCTTACAGGGAACACCGGAAACTATCTGGCACTTCCCGGCCAGACGGCACTTCTGAAGAGTCAGGCTGCCACCCTGCTCGCCTCGATCAGTGAAGCCGACTCAAAGGAAAACCCGAAGCAGCTGGTCCAGAAGATCATGGAATTGATCAAAGACAATAAAACAATCAGCAGAGAAGAGCTTGCCGAGCAGGTATTCTTAAGTCCGGACTATATGGCAAAGGTGTTCAAACGGGAAACCGGAAAGAAACTGATCGACTATCTCTCAGAAGTAAAGCTTGAAGAAGCAAAATACCGTCTTTCTAAGACGAACGAAAGCATCAGTAATATTGCTTCTTCTCTTGCTTACTCAAACTTTTCCTACTTTTCCAAAATGTTTAAATCCGAAACCGGAATGTCTCCGGGCGAATACCGGAAAAAATTTAAAAAATAAGACCCTGGCAGGTAAACCTGCAGGGTCTGCAGGGCTCTCGCCCTATAGATTTATAAAGTTAAATATTTCTCGGCTATCTTTCTGAGGTTCTCTGGATTCTGCGCAAACCAGTGATCGAAGGTTGTATGCTCTGCCTGGACAGCTTCTCCGAGTTCTGCAAAGAAGGCCGGCATGTCCTTTTGCAGCATCATCCCCCACTGCTCGCCAAAGCACTCCTCTCCCTCTTTGTCATTGCCGTTCACATGGAACGTAAAGGCCGGTTCCACAACGCCATTTACCTTCTTAACTCCGCCGTGGAATCCCAGTGTCCCGATCTGATGGGTTCCGCAGGAGGAAGTACAGCCAGAGATATGGATACGCGGCAGCACACCGTCTGCAAAATCGTGTTTCCGCACTTCCTCTATGATCGCAGCCAGGGCTCCCTGGGAATCTCTCAGTCCGATCTGGCAGATGGTACTTCCGATGCAGGAAACCGATGTCTCAAAGAGATTCTGCGCTCCGTCAGCCGTAGCATCCAGCACCTTCTGCGCCTCTTCGCCATTCAGGTTTATGATGTAGACCGTCTGATCCGGTCCGATTCTAAGCTCTGCTGCTTCCATATCCCTGATAACATCATATAACTGAGCGAATTTTCCGCTTTCCGGCGTACCTCCCAGCGGATGCCATGCGACTGTATAAAGCCCTTCCTGCTTCTGGGAAAGAACACGGCTTCCTTCCGCCTTCGTTCCGTTTCCTGTCTTGACGGGCACCTCCGGCTCCACACAAAGGTCCAGTTTCTCATTTTTCCGGACCTGTGCCAGCTTCTCAAGATAAGCCTCCCGGTATCCATCCACCCCCAGAGTTTCCTGCATATAGCGCGTTCTCGCCTTTCCTCTGTTCTCATAGTTTCCATAGGTCATGAAGGTTTCAATCATCGCCTTCACATAGTACAGGATTTCTGAGGGCTTCACCTGCTCTGCCACCTTCACACCCATACGGGGATTGTTTCCGAGACCTCCGGCACTGTACACAGTAAATGTGCCATCCTCCTTCGCCACAAATCCCAGATCACGGAAGGTCGCATGGGGCTCATTCGCCGGCGAATTAGAAAAACAGACCTTCAGCTTTCTCGGCATCTTCACTGCCTTGATCATGCCCAGAAGATAATCGGATACGGCCTGTGCATACGGCAACACATCAAAATACTCTCCACTCTCCACACCGGAAAGAGGGGAAACCATTACATTCCGCGGAAAATCTCCTCCGCCTCCTCTGGTGATGATTCCCACATCCATGGCCTTTTCCATGATCTCACATACCGCTCTGCCCTCCAGATTATGAAACTGAATCGTCTGGCAGGTGGTAAAATGTACCTTCTCCACATGATATTCCTCAATCGCATCTGCCACAAACTTCAGTTTCTCCTTCGTCAGCCGTCCCCCCGGCATACGCAGTCTCAGCATGCTCGCTTTTCCGCCCTTCTGCGCATAGCTGCCAAAACCTCCCGAAAACCCTTTGTATTCCTTCGCACTCACATCCCCTGCATAAAACTTTTCTGTCATATCACGAAACTGATCAAGATCCTCTTTAAATTCTTTCAACAGTTGTTCCATCTTCTGTAACCTCCATATTCTCATCGCCCTCAGGCTGATGAATGCTGATATCTTTCTCATGTTTAACGGGTCCCAGGGTCATGATTTTTCATGCAAGCAAGAAAATCATGACCTTTTTACCCTGGTATCATCATCAGTTTATACAATTTCAAGCAAAAAAACAACTGTTATATAATATTTTCCAAATTATGACACTCTCTCCTCCTACTGCTTTCGACACACAGCAGGCAAGGAAGCTTCTGTTGCAAAGCAAACCATTTCCAGGGGCGCTTTTAGCGGAGGTGAAATCCACTTCCTACGCAGACTTAGGCGCGAAGGCTCTTCCTGAGCGCCTTAGTCGAAGTTTGCGCGAGTGACGAGTCGAACGGACATGTTTACATGTCCACTCGACGACCACCGCGACAATAGGAAAAACTCGCAAAGTGAGTTTTTCCTATGGAAGTTAGTTCACCGCAGCGTTGCCCCCGGTTTGCGTGTAACAGAAGCTTCCTTGCCTGCGTCCTGCGTAAACCCCAAAACTACTCCTGATGCCTCCCCCTGAAATGATAATACGCCCCCAGCATCCCCGCATCATTGCGATGCTGAGCAAACGCGATCCTGGTCTTTTCTTCTATCCCCGGAACAAGATATCTGCGGACAGCCTTCTGTATCTTCTCCCGCAGAAAATTCTCCTGTGCCATCACACCTCCTCCTAAAACCACCACTTCCGGATTCAGCACATAGCAGATATTAGCAATTCCCATTCCAAGTGCATCCACCATCTCCTGAATCGTCTGATTGCAGATAGAATCTCCCCGTTTCGCTTCTTCAAAGACCCGCCGTCCATTCCAGGCGCTGACAGGATCGCCCTTTCTCTCTGCTGTTCTTCTGGTCAGACTGCTGGTCGCTCCCAGTGCCTGAAAGCTGCTGCCGTTCATATGCATATAGCCCACCTCACAGGCACTGCCTCCGAACCCGCGATAAACCTGCCCGTTGATGACGGCACATCCTCCGATCCCCGTTCCCACCGTCAGTGTCAGAGAACTGCTGCTGCCTTTTGCAGCACCGGATACACTCTCTGCCAGCCCTGCACAGTTGACATCATTTTCTGCCTCACAGGGAATATGAAAGGTATCTTCCATCACATCCTTAAAGCATATGCCTGCATAGTCCGGAATCTGGGGACCCGCATAAAAAATTTTTCCTTCTTCCACATCCACCATCCCGGCTGTAGAAATACAGATCCCGCTGATCTGTCCCTCCCGCACATATGCGTTTACAATACCGACCGCCTTATTCAGGATCGCCCTGCCGCCTTTCCTGGCTTCCGTATCCATCTCCCGGCGTTCCAGTATCGTTCCGTTTTCATTGATCAGCCCATACTTGATTGCTGTTCCGCCAATGTCAATACTCACATAATTTTTCATTATCCATACCCGTTTATGCAATAACCATTCAAAACTGTAAACAGTTCTGCCGTTTCGTCAGTCCACCTGCTGTACGAATTTCTTAACCGCTTCCCGGATCATCTTAGCGGCCTCCCTCGCAGCCGGCAGATCCTCCTCGTCAAGCGGAGTCAACGGGAGGCGCACACTGCCGATATCCAGATTCTCATTGATACGCAGGATCTCCTTGATACATGCATACAGGTTGCCGTGACAGGAACACATCTTATAAATAATCTCATTTACTGCATACTGTACCTTCCGCGCCTCGTCCACCTTTCCTCTTCTGACAAGTTCATCCATTTTCAGGAACAGTTCCGGCATTACCCCGTAGGTTCCGCCGATTCCTCCATCTGCTCCGATGACTCTTCCGCTGATAAACTGTTCATCCGGTCCATTGAAGATCACCGAATCCTCTCCCGCCGCTGCTTTAAATACCTGAATATCCTGTGCCGGCATGGATGAATTCTTCACACCGATCACACGGGGATTCTTTCGCATTCTGGCGAACAGCTCCGGTGTCAGTGTTACCCCTGCCAGCTGAGGAATATTGTAGATGATGAAATCCGTGTCCGGTGCCGCCATGCTCATGGCATTCCAGTATGCCTCCACGGAATACCCGGGCAGATGGAAATAGATCGGCGGAATCGCTGCGATCGCATCCACTCCCAGACTTTCGGCATGGGCTGCCAGCTTTACACTGTCCTTTGTATTGTTGCAGGCTACATGCGCGATCACGGTAAGTCTTCCCTGCGCAGCCTCCATCACATGTTCCAGAACCAGCTTCCGTTCCTCCACACTCAGATAGATACATTCTCCGGAGGAGCCATTCACATATACGCCCTTTACCCCTTTTCGGATATGATACTCTGTCAGAGCTCTGACTCTTTCCGGACTGATTTCACCATATGCATCATAGCATGCATAAAATGCCGGAATCACACCTCTGTATTTTTCTAAATCTCTCAAGCTTCCACTCCTTTCCATAAATTCATTCCAATACCTCTGAAAATGCCCTGGTGATCAGCTGAGGTCTTGTAATAATGGAACCTACCACCACACTGAAGCACCCAAGAGCAATCACTCTTTTTACTTTCTCCGGTGTATTAATATTTCCTTCTGCGATCACCGGATGTCCGGCGTATTTCAGGATTTCCCTGATGATCTCAAAATCATTCTCTTCGATCTTCAGGTTCGCACTCTGCTGTGTATAGCCCACCATCGTCGTGCCGATAAAATCAAATCCCAGCTCATCGGCATGAAGGGCTTCCTCCACCGTAGAGCAGTCAGCCATCAGCAGCTGATCCGGATATTTTTCCTTTATCTCAGAATAGAAAGCATCCAGTGTGATGCCGTCCGGTCTTACCGCTCCTGTTGCATCCAGCGCAATGATCTCCGGTCTGACTTCCATCAGTTCTTCGATCTCCCGCATCGTCGGCGTAATATACACACCACTGCCCTCATAATCTCTTTTCACGATTCCAATGACCGGAAGTGAAGTCTGTGCCTGGATCTCCCGGATGTCCTCTCTGGTATTGGCGCGTATTCCCCTGGCGCCTCCTTCCTTTGCCGCCAGTGCCATCCTTCCCATGATAAATGAAGAATGCAGCGGCTCATGGGGCAGCGCCTGGCAGGATACGATCAGCTTTCCCCTTAATGACTCAATATTTTCATTCATGATAAACTTCTCCCTTGCTCATGTGTTTTCCGTTAACTGTTCCTGTCAGTCCTCTGCCGGCACTATCCCTTTACAGCCCCCATCGTAATTCCCTGCGTAAAATATTTCTGGAACAGAAGAAAGACCGTTACGATCGGTACTGCCGCCAGCGCCGCACCTGCCATGATCAGACCGTAATTCGTTGCCATCTCCGCCTGAAGCGTTGCCACACCCAGAGAAATCGTCAGCTTATTTCTGGAAGAGAGCATAACCAGCTGCATAAAGTAATCATTCCAGGTATTGATGAATGTAAAGATCGCCAGCGCCGCGAAGCCGGGCTTTACGATTGGAAACGCGATATTCGTAAATGTCCGCAATTCACTGCAGCCGTCAATTTTCGCTGACTCCAGAAGTTCTGTGGGAATATTTTCGCTGAACTGCTTCATCAGGAACACACCGAACGGCCATCCGATCAGTGGCAGAATGACAGCCCAGAGGGTATCGTGAATCCCCATCCAGCTGATGATCCGAACCAGCGGAACAAGCACCACCTGCTTTGGCAGTGCCATAGCTGCAATAAAGACCGTGAACAAAATCTTCTGTCCGTAAAAACGCTTCTTTGCAAGCACATAGCCTGCCAGTGCAGATGTTCCGCAGACAAGAAGCATCGTGATCCCTGCGATCAGAATACTGTTGATCAGCCATTGTCCTGCCGGATTCTGAATCAGAAGCTTCCGGAAATTTTCCAGTGTGGGATCTGCAGGCCACCACTGAGGCGGTATTTTGATGGCAGCTCCCATGGATTTAAATGCTCCCGTCATAATCCAGTAAAACGGAAAGACGAAAACAATCGTCAGAAGGCTTAAGATAATAATCGTAAGAATATGAAACGGTGTCACTTTTTTCTTTTCCATAGGTATCCCCTCCTTCTAATATTCCACATCGCTGCCCAGCAGTTTAAACTGTGCAAAGCTGATCAATCCGATCATTACCGCCAGAAATACACCCATGGTATTTGCATATCCATATTCGGAAAGCTTGAATGCCCTCTCATACAGATAGTACATGATCGTTGTCGTAGAATAGTTGGGTCCGCCCGATGTCAGAAGCTGAATCAGAGAAAAACACTGGAAGGAATTGATCGTAGTGATCACCACGATATACAGCGTGGTAGGAAGCAGTCCGGGCCACTTGATCTTCCAGAATACCTGGAACTCATTTGCACCATCCACTCTTGCCGCTTCCATAAGTGATTTATCGATATTTCCAAGAGCGGCAATATACAGGATGATGGGCTGTCCCACGGCCGTAGTCAGAAGTATGATAATAATCGCAGCCAGTGCATACCGCCTGTCGCCCAGCCAGCTGATGTTCTGATCAATGACATGGGTCGATTTCAGCAGGAAATTCATGATGCCGGAAAGCGGATCATAAATCCACTTCCATACAACGGTGACGGCTACCGTACCTGTTACCACAGGCAGGAAAAATACGCACCGGAAAAATGACCGGGTAAATACATTTTTCTCATAAGTCTGGGATGCTACAAACAGAGCAAACACAACGACAACCGGCACAGAACCTACCACAATGATCAACGTGTTTCTAAGGGATTTCAAAAAAACCGGGTCTGTAAACATACGTGCATAATTTTTTAATCCGATAAACGTAAAATCTGTCATCGTATAATGAAAGAAACTGGTGACAAATCCCATGAACATCGGAACCAGTACAAATGTGATAAAAAAGACCAGAACCGGTGCTAGAAAACAGTAGGAAACGAAAGTCTCCCGCATCCTGATTTTATTTACTCTCTGCATAGTTTTCCTCCACTACTATCTACTGTTCTGAATAATCATGATGTTGGGGGCAAAAGTATTTGACCCCAACACCATGCCTGCATGACTGTGATAAGAGATTTCTTCTGTCAAACTCCCTGCACACGAGTCGTATGCAGGGAGAATCCGGAATAAGAATTTCTCTTTTATTTTGCTGCTTTGCTAATTGTCTCATTTGCCTGTGCTGTGAAGGTTTCCAGCGCTGCCTTCGCTTCTGTCTCACCATTTGAAACAGACTGGCACATCGGGAACCAGAACGTCCTCATCTCGGCAAAACCATCGATGGTATTGTAATACGGAGAATAATATTTCGTCCACGTGATCAGATTCTTCATTCTGTCCTCATTGTACAGAACGCCAAAGGAACTGCGCACCGGGAATGCACCTGTTCTTACAACATCCAGTGGTCCCCATTTCTTGTCATCACACATAAACTGGATAAAACGTTTCGATGCTTCGATCTTTGCCTCATCGCCATTATCAAATACGCAGAATCCATTTACCAGATACTCCAGTGCCGGAACACCGTCATCAGACGGATATGGAACCTCAAGATACTGCACACCGCTTTCTGCAAGCAATGCCGCCTGTGTTCCCGGCTGAGCCGGTGACCACAGAATCGTAAAGGATGTCTGGCCATTGGCAAAATTCTGAATATCCGCAGAGCCGTCAAACTGTGAACCGTTCATCATCAGCCCCTCATCGATCATCGTTTTGATGAGCTCCATGGCTTTTACAGAATTCTCATCATCTGTCGTATATCTGGTAACGTCTTCATCCGTGATCGATGAGCTGTACAGATTTGCAAAAAAGGCTCTCGGTCCCTGGTCACCGCCCTGTCCGTTGCAGAAGAAGGAGCCCGGATTGTAGCCTTTGTCCTTCAGTGCTCTTAACACAGTAAGGAAATCGTCAGTGGTCCATCCTTCCTTCACCAGATCTGCCACACCTGCATCCTCTACCATCTCCTTATTCAGTGCCATGTAGAAGGGTGCTGAACTGATGGGATACATGTAAGGCGTATCTCCTGCTTTACATGCCTGCAGGAGTGCATCATTGTTTACATCCTTTATAAATTCCTCCGTAAACATATCACTTAAATCCGCAAGCTTCCCTGCTTTACCATATGTAATGATACGTCCCGGAGCATCAAAGAGAACATCCGCCATTGTTCCGGCTTCAATTGCTGTTGTGATCTTCTCCGGACCTGAACTGAAATCGATGGTTTCCAGTTTTACAGAAACGTCCGGGTTTTTCTCCTCAAATGCATCAATGATCTTCTGTTCCCAGGTTCCAATGGCATCCTCTGCTTTTTCCTGTGTATAAGTCGGAAACGCCCACCATGTAATCTCCGTAACTTCATTTCCGGAAACAGCGTCCGTCTCCATGATTCCTGTTTCTGTATCCACTGCCGGTTCTGCCGTAGTGCCTTTTTTGCCGGTAGTACCTCCGCATGCTGCGAGCGAGAGCGCCATCGCACCTGTCATGAGGGCTGTTAGAATTTTTCTGTTCATTTTTTGTCCTCCTTCATTTTTTTGATTTGCCCGACAAATGAGCCTTACGTCGATTTTTCCGTGCTTCACACTCTCAAAATCGACGTAAACATTCGCAATCCGCTCATTTTTCTTCGAAAAATG